>CAYRKS010000033.1:0-14200 GCA_964424855.1 uncultured Lachnospiraceae bacterium | reverse complement strand
TGCCGGACGCATTGCCTCGAGGATATGTGCGGTGAGAGAGGAAAAGCCGATAGAGACTACCTTCGAGCTGGTGGACATAATCCGCTCCGCCATTCCCGCAAAGGCGCGTGAGGACGGTCCTCACCCCGCAAAGCGTACCTTTCAGGCGATACGCATCGAGGTCAATTCCGAGCTGTCGATAATCGCGCCGACGCTCGATTCGCTCGTGTCGGTGCTCAAGCCGAACGGAAGACTCTCGGTGATAACCTTCCATTCTCTCGAGGATCGGATCGTAAAGCAGAGCTTTTCGGGCTATTCGAAGGGCTGCACCTGCCCGCCCGATTTTCCGGTCTGCGTCTGCGGCAAAAAGCCGCTTGTAAAGGTGATAACTCACAAGCCGATCCTTCCGTCCGAGAGGGAGCTTGAGGAAAATCCCCGCTCGAGGAGCGCGAAGCTGCGAATAGCTGAAAAGCTATAGCCGAAAGACCTTAATATATCTTTTTTCAAGGAGGAGCCATGACCGATACCGCAAAAAGAAAAAACGAGGGCGCAAAATCGAATAACGTCTACACCGAATACAATATGTCATCGTCTCAAAGCGGTGTCAGCCGCGGCAAGGTACATAACAATTACCGTGAGGCTCGTCCGTCGGCAACGCAGAATTCGGTCGGACACGCTCCGGTGAATCAAAATATGCGTCAGGTGACGACCGTCGATACGCGCCGTGCGGCTGCTCGTGTGCGCAGTCGTGAGCTCGAGAGACAGCGCGCCGAGCGTCGCCGCGAGGAGGCGCGCAGACTTGCCGTCGAGGCTCAGAAGCAGGCGGCAGCCGCCGCAAAAAAGGCGGCGCGTCAGGCAAAGCGCACTCAGGCAAGGGTCTTCAGTGAGCTGAAAAAGCTCAATACGATAAAGCTTGATGAGAAGCGTTACACCTTCCCGGCGGCGATAGTTTTGACCACGCTGGCATTTACGGTGCTGATATTTGCCATAGTAACGACCTCGGTACAGATATCGGAGATAACGACCGAAAATCTCGCGCTCAAGCGGAGCTACGAATCTCTCGTTGCGGATGAGAACAAGCTCAGGATGGAGCTTGAGGTGCGCGACGATCTCCGAACGATCGAAAATCTTGCGAAGAACGAATACGGAATGGTCAAGCAGGATCAGGTCGAAAGATATTATCTCAGAACCTACAATGCCGATAAGATCGAGCTTATCGAGGAGGAGACCGTCGAGGAGACCGAAAGCTGGCTCGACAAAGCGATCGGAGTATGTAAGGCAATCGGCGGGCGTGTGCTGTCATTTTTCGGCAAGTGATCGGATATAATTCAGATGTGATCGGTATTAAGGAGCAGGCGGTCTCGATTCCTGCTTTTTTGATTGAGAGCATCGAGTGTGTGAAGGGTTTGAAGGAGCGTAAGGAAGCGGCTTAACGCCTCGGAAAGGAAGGTTGTTTTTTAATGGCTTCTGCGAAGAAGAAGGTCAGGATCAATACACGCATAATAGCTTTGGTGGCGATAGTCGCCGTTTGCTGGATCGTGTTGCTTTGCAGACTTTTTAAGCTTCAGGTCATCGACTATGACAAATATCAGCGGATCGTTATGGATCAGCTTACAAAGGAGACGAGCACGACTCCCGAGCGCGGAAAGATATACGATTCGAACGGAAACCTGCTCGTTACAAACACCACCGTCTACCGCGTTTTCATATCTCCCTACGATATAGCCGGCGGATCGGAGGTTTTTAGCGAGATACCCGAGGAAGACAAGGATATGCAGCTTTCGGTCATGGCCTCGACCATGCCGCAGAATGAAAATGCGATACTCATCGCGAAAAAATGCGAGGAGCTGCTCGGTGTCGATTACGATACCGTTATCGAAAAGGCGAAAAAGGTCACGCGGCGCGACGAGACGATAATGAAAAACGTCGATCCCGACACGGCGGCGCAGCTTCGCGAATTTATAAGCGAAAACGGTCTCACTAATATGCTCTGCCTTTCGGCGGATTCAAAGCGGTACTACTGCTACGGCGATCTTGCCTGCCACGTGCTCGGCTTTACGAATTCGGAGGGAGACGGAGTTTACGGCGTTGAATCGACCTACAACGACTATCTCAAGGGCGTTTCGGGAAAGTACATAACCGCACGCGATGCACTGAACAAGGATATGCCCTTCAAATACGAGAGCTATGTCGGTGCGGAAAACGGCGCGAATCTCGTTATAACCATTGATATTCGCCTTCAGTACGAGCTTGAAAATCAGCTCAAGGCGGCATACGAGGCAGCTCTCCCCTCGGAGCGTGTCTGCGGGCTTGCAATGGATCCGAACACCGGAGCGATACTTGCGATGGGAGTTTATCCGAACTTCGACTGCAACAGCCCCTACGAGCTTGCGGAGGAGTTTATAGCCGAGCTTGAGGCATCGGGCTATGAGGAGGGCTCAGAGGAGTACAACCTTCTAAACTCATCGCTGATATACAAGATGTGGAACAACAAAACCGTCAGCGAGACCTACGAGCCGGGCTCGACCTTCAAGGTCATAACGGCGGCGGTCGCGCTCGAGGAGAATGTCGTTCAGCCTGAGGATCACTTCTTCTGCTTGGGAAGATATCAGGGTGAGGGCTTTGCGAATGCCATAAGCTGTCACAGAACTCAGGGACACGGCGAGGTCACGTTTGCGCGCGGACTTCAGCAGTCCTGCAACCCGACTATAATGCAGGTCGTCGAAAAGATCGGCAGAAGCACCTTCTATAAGTATTTTGAGGCGTTCGGCTACACCGGGCGAACCGGAGTCGATCTTCCCGCAGAGGCTTACGGAATATATCTTGACGAGAATTCTATGCACGCCACCGAGCTTGCGGTCTACTCCTTCGGTCAGACCTTCAAATGCACTCCGCTCCAGCAGCTCACCGCGATCTGCGCGGTTGCGAACGGCGGATATCTTGTTACTCCGCACGTTCTTAAGGAAATGGTCGATGATGACGGCAATGTCATCTACAGCTACGAATCGGAGGAAAAGCTTCAGATAATCAGCGAAGAGACCTGCAAGACCGTTTCGTCGATCCTCGCCGAGGGCGTTGCGACCGACGGCGGCGCGAAAAACACCTATGTAAAGGGCTACAGCATTGCCGGAAAGACCGGCACCTCGCAAAAGCAGGACAAATGGGTCTATCAGTATGACGAGGAGGGCAACATAATCCCCGGAAGCGGTGAGCGTCCTTACCGCATAGGCTCGACGATGGCATATGCTCCCGCCGACGATCCTCAGATCGCGGTACTGATAATGGTCGATGAGCCGACCGGAGGAAACTCCTACGGAAGCGTTGTCGCGGCACCCTATATTGCAAAATTCCTCGAATCTGCTCTGCCCTATCTCGGCATAGATCCGGTCTACACCGAGGAGGAGCTTGCGAGCGTCGATGTCGGTATAACCAATCTTGTCGGTCTCGATTATGACGATGCCTGCCTCTATCTCAGTAACCGCAAGCTCAGCTTTAAGAAGGTCGGAAACGGTAACACCGTTACCGCGCAGTCGCCGGTCGGCGGAAGCCGTCTTCTCACCGAGAGCGGAGTGGTATACCTCTACACCGATGAGCGTATGCCCGAGGACAACATCGAGGTTCCCGATCTCATGGGAATGACCGCACTTGCGGCAAATCGTCTGGTCATCAACTCGAAGCTCAACATAAAGATCGAGGGTGCGACCAACTATGCAAACAGCACCGGAGCGGTCGTCGTTGCTCAGTCTCCCGAGGCGGGTACGATGGTCACGAGGGGAACGATAATCACGGTCGAATTCCGCCACATGGACGGAACCGACTGATCCGCCCTTGCATAAAGCGGCTCTCATCGGCGTAAATATCTTGTAAATACATATTTACGGGAGTGAGAGCAAATGGCAAGGCTGTCAAGACTGCTCGGTGATCTGAAGATCGAGCTTTCACACATTCGCGCCGACCTTGAGGTCTGCGCGGTCAGGACAAATTCCCTCGAGGTGTCCGAGGGAGACGCATTTATCTGTATAAAGGGGACAGAGCATGACGGACACGATTTCATATGCATCGCCAAGGAGCGCGGAGCGTCGGTGATAATCGCCGAGCGGATGACAACCTATCTTGAGGAGCATCCCGAGCTTGATTTTGTGATAGTTGAAAACACGCGGCTTGCCGCAGCTTACATTTGGAACGAGCTTTGCGGAAGACCCTCCGAGCGTATGAGATTTATCGCCGTCACCGGAACCAACGGCAAGACCTCAACGACCTATTTCCTTCGGGAGATATTCAAAAGGGCGGGCTTCAATACCGGCATGATCGGGACGGTCAAGTGCATTTCGGGCGACAGAGTGGATATAATCGGCGAGAGCTCGGTCAATTCAATGACCACTCCGCCGCCCGAGCGGCTGTATCCCGAGCTTCAAAGAATGGCAGAGGACGGAGTTGAGCTGGTTTTCATCGAGGCATCGTCGCACGCGCTTTGCCAGTATCGGCTCGATCCGATACGCTTTGAGCTTGCGATATTCACGAATCTGACTAGCGAGCATCTCGACTATCACGGAAGCATGGAGAGCTATTTTAAGGCTAAGCTTAGGCTTTTGACACTTTCGGAATGTGCGCTTGTAAATATCGATGATGACTGGCTGCGAATGCTCCCGGAGCTTTCGAGCATACCCACGATGTCCTATTCGGCATACGGAAACGCCGATTTCTCGGCAAAGTCTGTAGATCTGAAAATCCCCGACGGAGGTATAGCCTACACGCTTTTCGAGCATGGCACCGAGCATAGGATTGCCTGCCCGATCGAAGGAAACTTTACGGTATACAACACGCTTGCGGCGGTCTCGGCGGCTCGGCTCTTCGGTATACCGCACGAGATCATCTGCGAGGCGATGGCAAAGGCTCCGCAGGTGCCGGGACGCATGGAACGGCTTTCGATCCCCGAGAGCCTCGGCTTTGAGGTCTACATCGACTTTGCTCACACTCCCGATGCGCTCACGCTCGCTCTGAAGGCTCTGCGCCCGAGAGTCACACCGCCCGGGAAGCTGATAGTTGTTTTCGGCTGCGGAGGCGACCGAGACCCCTCAAAGCGTCCGATAATGGGACGGATAGCTTCAAGGCTTTCCGAGCTTGCGGTCATAACGAGCGACAACAGCCGAAGCGAAAATCCGCTCTCGATAATCCTCGATATAATCCGCGGGATATCCGATCGATCGGTCTGCCGCGTGGCGGTAAAGCGCAGAGATGCGATAATATTCGCGCTGGGCGAGGCAAGGTGCGGAGATGTTGTCCTGCTTGCCGGAAAGGGACACGAGGATTATGAGATCGATTCGCGCGGAAAGCATTATTTTTCGGAGCGCGAGCTTGTGTACGAAACGATTGAAAAGGCTATAAAAAATTAAAATATATCTGGAGAATCAAAAATGAGCATAAAGTTCAAAAAAGACATTTTTACGGTCAGTGAGCTTGCCGCGCTGCTCGGGCTTGAGAGCCGCAGCCGCGTCGGCATAACGAGCGTTACCACCGATTCGCGCGAGACCGAATCGGGAGCGGTGTTCATCGCGCTTAAGGGCGACCGTTTTGACGGACACGATTTCATTTCTCAGACCATAGCCAGAGGTGCGTCCGCGGTGATCGCCGAGCGTATGCCGGAGGGGCTGAGCGAGGATGACATGACGAAGGTGCTTGTCGTAAAAAACTCGCTCGATGCGCTCGGAAAGCTTGCAAAGGCGTACAAATCGCGCATAAAGCCGCGCACGATAGCCGTTACCGGAAGTGTCGGAAAGACGACGACGAAGGAATTTATATACGCCGTCACCAGTGCGCGCTATCTTGCGCACAAGACCGAGGGAAATTACAACAATGAGCTCGGTATGCCGCTTTCGGTTCTCAGTATGCCCGAGACCGCGCAGGTATGCGTGCTTGAAATGGGCATGAGTCAGGCGGGCGAGATCGCGCGTATGACCGGTATCGCAAATCCCGATATCGCGGTGATCACAAACATCGGAAATTCTCACATTGAAAATCTCGGCTCGCGCGAAAATATCTGCAAGGCAAAGCTCGAGATCGTCGAAGGAATGAATGCCGACGGGCATATCATACTCAACGCCGACGAGCCGATGCTCTTTGCGCAGAAGGGCAGACTCACACAGGATATAATCTTTGTATCGCTCCAGAATCCGCAGGCGGATTACCGTGCACTCAATATCCGCGAATATGAGGACAGCACCGAATTCGATCTTGTCGCGGGAAAGAGAGTTATAACCAACGTAAAGATACCGACGATCGGTCGTCACAATGTTTACGATGCGACCTATGCCTTCGCGGTCGGAGTGCTGCTCGGAATGAGCGATGATGAGATAAAGCGCGGTCTCATGTCCTTCCGCAACACCGGAATGCGTCAGAACATATACGAATATTCGGGCGTTACCTTTATCGAGGACTGCTACAATGCGGGACCCGAGTCGATGAAGGCGGCGGTCGAGGTGCTTGCAAAGCTTGCGGACAAGAACCATTGCCATTCCATCGCGGTTCTCGGAGATATGCGTGAGCTCGGAGAGTATTCGAAGCAGCTCCACATGGAGATCGGAACTCTTGTCGCTTCTCGTCACATTGACTATCTCGTCACCTTCGGACGCGAGGCGGAAAACATCGCGCTCGGCGCGATAAATCACGCCTTCAAGCCGGACAATATCAGTATAAACACGAGTCTCGAATCGCCCGAGGCGGTCGCGAGAGTCATATATGAGTTTTCGGGACGCGGGGATGCGATACTCTTCAAGGCGAGCCGCGCGGTCAAGCTCGAGCGGGTCATAGCCGAGCTCAAGAAGCTTTTTGACATCGAGACGCTTTGACAGTCGAGGAGAGGATCATGATAGCATATTTTCTCACAGCACTGCTACTCACCTTTGCAATAACCGCGATATCCGCGCGTATAATCATCCCGAAGCTCAAGAGTCTCAAGCTCGGTCAGCATATCCTTGACATCGGACCGCGCTGGCACAAGAGCAAGGAGGGAACGCCCACAATGGGCGGACTGAGCTTTATAATCGGCTCGGTCATCACCTTTGCGCTGCTTGCGGTGATCGCCTGCCTTCGTGGAGAGATCGAGGGACTCGAAAAGGCACTTATAGTAATGCTTTTGGCACTTTGCAGTGCCGCGATCGGCGTTGTGGACGATCTTACAAAGTTCAAGCATCATCAAAACGAGGGTCTTACCGCCTCGCAGAAGTATCTGCTTCAGCTCATAGCCGCCGGGGCATTTCTTGCGGCTTTGAAGCTCACGGGAAATCTTTCGACAGAGCTTTATATCCCCTTCTTCGGGGTAAAGCTTGAGCTCGGGATATTCTATTACGTGCTTTCGATACTTCTGATAACCGGAATAATCAACGCGGTGAATCTCACCGACGGTGTAGACGGGCTTGCAAGCAGTGTGACGCTTGCGGTCGGAGCGTTTTTTGCGATCGCGGCGTTTACCCTCGGACTCATACCCGAGACCGTTCTTTCGGGAATAACCATGGGCTCCTGCCTCGGTTTCCTTGTCTACAATTTCTATCCCGCCAAGGTATTCATGGGCGATACCGGCTCGCTCTTTCTCGGCGCACTGGTCGTCGGAATGGCTTATATTCTCGAAAATCCGCTGATCATCGTTATTGTCGGAATAATATACATTTGCGAAGCGGGCTCGGTAATACTTCAGGTCAGCTATTTCAAGCTCACGCACGGAAAGCGCATATTCAAAATGACTCCGATTCATCATCACTTTGAAAAAAGCGGCTGGTCGGAGCTAAAGATCGTCGGCGTGTTTTCGCTCGTTACGGTCATTGCGGGAGCTGTTTCTCTGCTTGGGCTTTGAGCCTTGCGGACAAAAATAAAAAACGGAGGTGAACGGCTTGCAAAACGGTCGCGGAAGCTACAGATATAACGCCTCGTCGGGACAGAAGTCTGTCCCGACGAGCAAAAACGGTCGAACCGGCGAGCAAGGTCGCCGAGCCGCCGGAACGGCTCAAGGAAGTCCCTCGGGCGGCAGTCGGGCGCAGATGTCCCGACCTAACGTCGGAAACAATGTCGGCGTAAATTCAAATCAAAATCAACAGAACGTATCGGTCAACCGCAGCAATGTCGGTCAGACGGCGCAAAGGCATTCGCCGAGAAGAGCTCCCTCGAGCTCGCGTACCGTCTCGGGTCGAGGCTCCGTGCCTTCGGGCAAAAGCACTGCGCTATCGCCCTCCTCCGCTCGTCAGGTCACATCGAAAAGAGTTGAGCGCGGCATAACGCCGTCAACGGGCGGACGAAGCACCGGAGTCATAAGCTACTGGAAGCGTGTGCTTGCCCTCACTCCCGAGGAAAAGAAGCACAACGAGGTCGTTCCGCGAATAGTTGACAGCTACGACTACGTATTTTTGATAATCGTAATGGTGCTGCTGGCGTTCGGAAGCATAATGGTCTATTCGGCAAGCTACGCTTATTCGCAGAATCAGTACGGAGACAGCTATTATGTAATAACCCGTCAGGCGGTGTTCGTTGTCATCGGAATAGTGCTTATGATCATAGCTATGCTGTTTCCGCCCGACTTTTACAAGCGGTTTGCGCCGCTGATATTCGTCGTCTGCTTTTTCTTGCTGTGTCTTGTCCCGATACCCGGTATCGGAAGCTACAAGCACGGTGCGCGCCGCTGGCTTGGTCTGGGATCGATAGAATTCCAGCCCTCGGAGGCGATGAAATTCGGTCTTGCGGCAATGCTGGCATGGTATTTCGACCGATACCAGAAGCGTATAACCGATTACAAAAATTTCTGGCGCGCCTCGGCGTTCGGAGTCATATTTCCGTATTTCATTGTCGGTATCACCTGCTTTTTGATCGTGCTTGAGAAGCATCTTTCGGGAACGATAATCATGTTTATGATCGGAACGATAATAATCTTTGCCGGAGGAGCGATGAAGCGTTGGCTTTTCGGAATGTTCGGCGCGGGAGCGGTTCTGCTCGCCTGTGTCGGACTATTCACCGACTACACAAAGCGTCGTATCGACCTTTGGTTCCACCCCGAGGACTATCCGCTTTCGGGCGGATGGCAGACGCTTCAGGGGCTTTATGCGATAGGCTCGGGAGGCTTTTTCGGAGTCGGAATCGGTGAGAGCCGACAGAAGCATCTTTACGTTTCCGAGCCGCAGAACGACTTTATCTTCACGATAGTCTGCGAGGAGCTGGGCTTTATCGGTGCGATAGCCGTTATCGCGCTCTTTATGCTGTTTATTTACCGCGGCATAGTAATTGCGATGCGTGCGCCCGACACATTTTCCGCACTGCTCGTTACCGGTATCATAGGAAAGGTCGGTCTTCAGGCGATACTCAACATCGCCGTTGTAACTCAGATGCTGCCGAACACCGGTATTTCGTTGCCGTTTTTCTCCTACGGTGGCACATCTCTCTGCATACTTATGGCGGAGATGGGAGTAGTTTTATCGATCTCGAGATATTCGAAGCAGCGAAAATAACAAACAGTTATGTCTCTGAATCCGGAGAAAGGAAGGTTCTATAGATCAGTGAGAGTTCTTGTCACCGGAGGCGGCACGGGAGGTCATGTGAACCCCGCGCTCGCGATAGCCGGAAATATACGCGATAATCAGCCGGGAGCCGAGATAGCCTTTGTGGGCACCTCGCACGGCATTGAAAATAAGCTCGTACCGAAGGAGGGCTACAAGCTCTATCACGTCGAGGTTCAGGGCTTCAGGCGAAAGCTTACGCCCTACAACATAAAGTCGGCGTGGCTCGCCTTTACCTCACCGATAAAGGCTAAAAAGCTCGTTCGTGAGTTCAAGCCCGATATCGTCATCGGTACCGGCGGATATGTCAGCTGGCCGCTTCTGAAGGCCGCCAGCCTTCTCGGGATACCGACGGCAGTCCATGAATCGAATGCCATTCCGGGAGTTGCGGTAAGGATGCTCGCAAAATATGTCGATCGGATATATGTGAACTTCGAGGCGACCGCAAAGGCACTCGGAGCCGAATATGAAAAGAAAATATTGAAGGTCGGAAATCCGATAAAGCCGGAGTTCACGACGGCGGATTATGCTACCGCCCGCGAAAAGCTCGGTATAACCGGAAAATACAAGACCTTCCTGCTCTCCTACGGCGGCAGCATGGGAGCTGAGCGCGTAAACGACGAAATGCTCGATTTCATGCGCGATTTCACCTCAAAGCATCCCGAGATCCTTCATGTCCATGCGACCGGAGCTATCGAATATGAGGCGGCAAGCGCGAAGTTCAGGGAATACGGTCTCGAGGGCTGTGAGAACATAAAGCTTCTCGAGTACATATACGATATGCCGCTTCAAATGACCGCCGCCGATGTGGTGGTAAGCCGTGCCGGAGCTATGACGCTATCGGAGCTTGCGGCACTCGGAAAGTGCTGTTTGCTGATCCCGTCTCCCCATGTCACCGACAATCACCAGTACAAAAACGCAAAGGTGCTTGCCGATGCGGGCGCGGCTCTGCTTTTTGAAGAGAAGGAGCTTTCGAGCGGAGTTCTGCTCGAGGCACTTGGCGGACTTTTGACCGATGACAAAAAGCGTGCGGAAATGCGCGAGAGCATACGCAGCTTTGCGCTTCCGAACGCGAACCGAGATATTTATCTCGATCTCATGGAGCTTGCCGCTTCGAAAAAGCAAAAAAATAAAAATAATGTATAAATAAACGTGAATTGTCTTGACTTTTTGAATATTGATATGTTATAATATATAAGGAACGGCTTTCAGTCTTGGCGGTATGAGATCGCGAGAGGCTTTGAGCCGCAAGGCAGAGCGAAAGGCAAAGTCATAACAATGAACAGCTATGCAAACGATCGCGCGGACGAGCGTTCTTCGGACGTTGACCCGAGCGAGCTTCATGAACTAAAAAGCCGAGAAGCTCTGAGACGCTTCAAACGGCAAAATCATTTTCGCAAAGGCTTCGGAAGGCTCGTGCAGGTCATCATTTCGATCCTCGTGGTCGCGGTCTTCACCGTGATCTGCTTTAAAAAGATATTTGTGATAAAAAGTGTTGAGGTGGTCGGAACCGACAGGTACACCGGCGAGGAGCTTTTGTCGCTGCTCGGAGCATCCGAGGGAGACAGTCTCTATTCGGTGCATTCGGGCGATGCTTCGACGCTTTCGGCAAGGCTTTCGCTCGTGCGCTCGATAAAGGTCACGCGAAGGCTTCCGCAGACTCTTATCTTTACGATAGCCGAGGACGAAGCGGTGTATTACTGTGAGCTTTTCGGCGAGTATTTTTTGTTGTCGGACACACTTAGAGTTCTCGACCGAGTTTTTGACGAGTCGGCGATAGAGTCCGGACTCATGCGTGTCGAGCTTCCGACGATCGACCGAGCGATAGTCGGCGGGCAGATCGTTTTTGAAAACGATTCCGATATGAAATATGTGATCACATATCTTGACGCGCTCAGAGCGAGCAGCATATACGAGAGGGTAAACGCCTTTGATCTTCGCGACAAATTCGAGCTTGAGCTTATCTGCGATTCAAAGTATCTGGTACAGCTTTCGGACGGCGCGGATATCTCAACAAAGCTTTCGACGCTGGCTCAGGTATTGGCACATGATGCCATGCAAAGCAAGGGAAAGGCGCGTATAGACATCACCGACCCGGCAGAGGCGAGAGTTATCTCGGATATAAACGGCGAGGTACAGTTCAGCCGATGATGTCTTAAGTGAAAATTTATAGCGAATAAACTATGAATTTTCACAAAACCGCTTGAAAAACGGGCGAAATAATATTATCATATAAGATAGAGTATTTTTGAAAAAGACTATAGTCTGTTATCGAACCGTAAGGGGGCAAGACCTCGGGGTCGGTGAGGACAATGATTCAGGAGGATATTAAAATGGCATACGAATTCGATGATAACTTTGACAGCGGCGTAAATATAAAGGTAATCGGCGTAGGCGGCGGCGGAAACAACGCGGTCAACCGCATGATCTCCACCAACATTCGCGGCGTGGAATTCATCGCGATCAACACCGATAAGCAGGCTCTCATAAACTCGAGCGCGACCAACAAGATCGCGATCGGCGAAAAGCGCACCAAGGGACACGGCGCAGGCTCGAATCCCGATGTCGGCGCACAGGCTGCCGAGGAGAGCATTGAGGACATCAAGAACGCAATAAGCGGCGCGGATATGGTCTTCATCACTGCCGGAATGGGCGGCGGAACCGGAACCGGTGCTGCTCCCGTTGTCGCAAAGGCGGCAAAGGATATGGGCATCCTTACCATCGGCGTTGTCACCAAGCCCTTCGCATTCGAGGGTAAGAGACGCATGAATCAGGCAGAGGAGGGAATAAAGAACCTCATCGAGTCGGTAGATTCGCTGGTAATAATCCCGAACGAGCGTCTCAAGGAGGTCTCCGATACCCGCATAACCCTTATGAACGCCTTCAGCGAGGCGGACGATGTTCTTCGTCACGGCGTACAGTCGATCTCCGATCTTATCAACGTTACCGGACTTGTCAACCTTGACTTTGCGGACGTTTCGGCTATCATGCTCAACGCGGGCTACGCTCACATGGGTGTCGGCTCGGCTACCGGTAAGGACAAGGCTACTCTCGCGGCTAAGGCGGCTATCTCCAGCCCGCTGCTCGAAACCTCGATCGCAGGCGCACGCGGCATTATCATCAATGTCACCGCTTCGCCCGATATCGGACTCGAGGAGGTCGATATCGCTTCCTCGATGGTAAGAGAAGAGGCTCATCCCGATGCAAACATCATCTGGGGTGCTGTGCTCGATCCCAACCTTGAGGACGAGATGCAGGTAACTGTCATAGCTACCGGCTTTGACAATGTTCCGAAGTCCATGCAGAACACCGTTGCGGCTCAGAAGGCAGCGGCAGATGCAGCAGCACAGAAGGCTGCCGCAGAGGAGGCTGCAAAGAAGGTCACAGAGGGCGCGGCAAAGTCCGAGAGCGCAGATGAAGCTCCCGAGGAAAAGAAGGAAAAGCAGAGCGAGCTCATTTCCGATGACGATTTCGGCGAGATACTCGGTATCCTTCAGAAGAACAGACGCGACAGATAAGCTCTGCCGACGCTGAAAATAAAATATCACAATAAATTTAAGGAGACTGTCATGTCTATTAAGGTTGCTGTTATCGGCTGCGGAACCATTGCAAATTCCGCACATATCCCCGCATATATGAAATGCCCCGATGCGGAGATCAAGTATTTCTGCGACATTATTCCCGAAAGAGCTGACGCTGCCGTTGAAAAGTACGGCTGCGGAAAGGCGATATACGACTATCACGAGATACTCAACGATCCCGAGATCACCGCTGTTTCGGTCTGCACTCCCAACAAGATGCACCCGATCATTGCCTGCGATTTCCTTCGCGCCGGCAAGAACGTTCTCTGCGAAAAGCCTGCGGCTCGCACCTATGCCGAGGCACTTGAGATGCAGAAGGTTCAGCATGAGACCGGAAAGGTTCTCAATATCGGCGTTGTAAACCGCTTCAACACTGCGGTAAACGAGATCAAGAAGCTCATAAAGTCTGGTGAGCTCGGTGAGATATATCATGTATATGTAAACTTCCGCGCATTCCGTTCGATCCCCGGACTCGGCGGAGCCTTCACCACGAAGGATATTGCCGGCGGAGGAGTACTTATCGACTGGGGCGTACACTATCTCGATATCGTAATGTACTGCACCGATGACCCGAAGACTCTCACCGTATCCGGAAAGGCATATTCGAAGCTCGGTGTTGACATGAAGAACTATGTCTACAAGGATATGTGGGCAGAGAACACCAAGGATCTCAACGGAACCTACGATGTTGATGACTTCGTTACCGGCTTTGTCCGCACCGAAGGACCGACCATCACCTTCAACGGCGCATGGGCGCAGAATGTTGAGGATGCGTCGGGCTACATCGAATTTCTCGGAACCAAGGGCGGCGTAAAGCTTCGCTACGGCGGAAACTTTGATGTCACCACCGTAAAGGATGGCGAGCTTGTCACCTACACTCCCGAGTTCGAGTCCAAGGGTATGTTCCAGGAGGAGATCAACGCATTCGTAAGATGCACTCAGACCGGCGAAAAGCTTCCGAGCCACATCGATACTGTCATCGTCACCGCAAAGATGATGCAGGGCATTTACGATTCCTCCGAGGCAGGACACGAGATCGTTATGGAATAATCCCGCAAAAGGATTACAGCATAGCTTATAAAAACCGCCCGAACAGCCGTTCGAGCG
>CAYRKS010000032.1:0-14213 GCA_964424855.1 uncultured Lachnospiraceae bacterium | reverse complement strand
ATAGCTTGCAGAGAATGCGGTTCTGAGTGAGCTCGAGAGGATTTTCGCCGCTCTGTACCGAACGCCAAACCGCTATCGCCTGACCGTTGTCGTTTATCGCGATCGAGGGTTCAAGCTCCTGCGAGCCGTTATCGGTAAGACGGGTCGTTGTCCATTCACTGCCGTTCCAGATCGAAGCGACGACTTCAAGACCGTTGAGCAGAGTCTTCTGCTGATCCTGAGTCAGAACCGTGTCGGCGGCAAGATTGAGAGTTGCTGCCTCGCGAAGCCAGATAGCTGCCGCGTGCTTGCTGTCGCCGTCAAAGTCGAGCGAGCTGTCGCCGTAGCCGTCGAAATTGTCGGAGGCGGGGATCGCATTGCCTTCGTCGAAGATATTGTAGCCATCGACGATTTTTGCAAAGCGAACCTCAACATCGGTTACATCGCTGCTATCAGCGTCCGAGAGATAGACGAGGATCTTTCCGTCATCCGAGATCATCGGATTGCTGTAGGGATAGGAATTGGTTTCTATCGCCGAAAGCACGCTTTGCGGATCAAGAGCCATCATGCCGATGCTCGAGTCACCGCCGAGCCAGAGACGATAGCCTTCATCGAGATAATCGCGGCTCTGGAGCTTTACGGTCGGCTCGGATACGAGCAGAGCGGTAGAGCCGTCGAGATAGATGAGATTTTCGGAGTACATGGAGGCGGGGGTTATGTGACCGGTCGAACCGAGTCCGTTGGTCGCGTTCTCCCAATATTCATCGATATCCTTCCACTTATTAAAGGATATCATACCCGATTTTACATTGACCGAAGCGAGAGTTACCTCTATGACGAACGGTCCGACTCCGAGTGCGCCCTTTATTCCGGCTTCGCCCTCGAGCCAGAGTGCTTGACCGCGAACATCGCGCTGATTGGGGTCTTTAAGGTAATTACGGGTAAGGAAACGGTTTTCGTTGTCGATCTTTACCGAGCCGTAGGCTCCGATCTTAGCGGTGAAGCCCTTGTCAAAGCCGATTCCGCCGAAGAATTCGAAATATGCGTTGAGACGAAGTGCGGTGAGATAATCGTTTACCGCCTTTGCGGTCTTGTCATTCCATTCAAGACCGAGCTGCTCGGAATATCTTATAGCCGTCTGGAAGTCGATGACTACTCCGCCTCCGAGCGTGAAGCTTGCGGTGAGCGGTATACCGTATGCGGTGAGGTTGATAGAACGTTCGAATTCGACCTGAGCTCCTGCCTTAAAGCCGCCGCCGGTGGTGATCACCTGCCATTCGCCCTTGTCGAAATTGTAGCGTATTTCGGTAGATACCCAGCCCTCGAGTACGAGCATTACCGGGAGTCCGATAGCTCCGACCGCCTTGCTTGCAAGGTCACTGCTGCCGTCTTCGTTTTTGAAGTACGAGCCGTCTGCCATTGCCTGGAAGTCGCTGAGAGAGTGGTCGCTGATGCTTACGCTGTCGAGCAGAGTTTCGGTGTCCTGTCCGATATAGCTCGGCTCGATCGAGACACCGTTGCTGTTGTAATCGAGATCGTCAAGCTCTGTGGTGTCAATGCCTGTCCAGAGATATGCCGAGTAGCGTGTCGGATCCTCGGTGGGCATGAGAACTGCCTTTACCGCGCCGACCTTGCTTCCGAGCTTTTCGACGAAGGAGAGGGCATCGCCCAAAAATGCGTTGGATACCGAGTTTACAAGCTGAGATTCGGTGTCTGCTCCGCCGACCTTACCGTATATCGCGAGGTTAGCCATGAGCGAGACGAGAGACTTGGAGTCTTCGACCTTTTCGATCGCTGTGAGATCGGCAAGACCGAAGGGGATCGCGATGGTGCTTACCATTCCGCCGTTTCTGTCGAATACCGCCGCTTCGAGAGGAGTCTTCTTCGCGCCGTTGTATCTTACAAAGCTGTCGCTTGTGAGACGCACGCTGCTGTCGATGAGCGGAATGGAGGAGAAGGGATAGGACGCATTATATGCGCGGGTTATTTCCTGATCGGGGATCGATACCTTTGTTTCGCGTGCGCGAAGATCAAAGGTGTAGCCGCTGTCCTCTAACTTGGCGTTAGTTCCCCAGAGCATGAGCTTGGTGTCGAGGATAGCCTCGGGATAGCTCGAGCTAGGTCCGACAACGCCGGTGTGGGTGCGTACATCGATCTTTCGTCCGGTGTAATTTATCGTCTGAACCGCAACAAAGGGCTTTTTGCCGTTTGCCTTGGTGAGAGTAACGATGTCCTCGCCGCTGCGCAGTGTATCGCGCTTTGTGAGGCTGCCGTCAACCGTTATGATCTCGGGCTGATATTCATCGTTTGCAAAGCGCAGCTCGAAGATAAATTCGAGCGAATCGCCGACTCCTACCGGATCGGGATCGTTTGCCGATATGAACTGAGAAAGGTCCATGTGAACGGTGAGAACGCCGTTTTTATCGGTCGTGAAGGTCTGATCGACCTTTCCGTCGAGATTTGCCGTAACGCCCTCGGACTTTGCGAATTTTGCCGATGTGCAGTAAGCGTCATCGCGCTCGATCGCAAGATAGGAATTGCGGTAAACGCCGCCGCGAAGGGTCACTGCGGTGTTGGAAAGCGGAGAGCCGTCGGGCTTTAAGAGAGTTATCTTTGCGGTCGCGCCCGGACGAAGCTCAACTGCGTTGAGAGGGTAAAGCTCATTGTAGATTCCGTTGCCCTCGCCGCTCTTGAGCAACTGCTGCATTATCGTTCCGCGGTAGGTAGAGCCGCCGGATACAGATGCCGCGTTAAGATCGGAGGCGATGCCGTTCGGCTCAAAGAGTGCGAGCGAGCCGTCATCGTTGGAATATAACGTGTGAGGATTTCCGAGACCGTCAATATAGGATATCTCGGTCTTTATCGCCGGGGTGAACTGGAAGAGATAAAGCTTTTCGTAAAGAAGCTCGACATTTACCTTTACCTCGGAGGTGAGAGAAGCTACCTTATTGTGTGTAGCTGTGATAGTTTCGCTTCCGTTTCTGAGACCCGAAAGCAAGAAAATAGTCTGCGGGAGATAGTAGAGATAGGAATAGCTTTCGATCGGTGCATAGAGTCTGCCCTGTAGGAAGTTGAGCGTGACAGCCGATTTTATATCCTCGCTCATCGCGCTCGAGCCGGTCGAGGTAGACCACATTATAGTGTCGTTTACGATATTCCATTGGTAATCATTGAAGTTTATGCTGATGCTTTCAAGCAGACCGAGCTCACTTCTGAGCTTTGCGATCGCCTGTGCGTTGGTGAGTCCGCCGAAGGTGTTGCCGTCGTAGTTGGTTATCGTCGGCGAGGTGGTAGTTGAGAAGCTGTTTACGGTATTTTTAAGCGTGATTTCATCGAGCTTTTCGCCGCCGAGGAGAATGTCGAGCGCACCGCTCTTGTAAACGGTTACGGTTTTGGACGAAATGCTCCAGGTCGGGTCGCCGATGTTTTTGGCTTTTGCGGTGATTATGTAATATTCGTGGAGATCGGTTATATCGGGGGTTATGGTGTAGCTGCCCGAATAGCTCGAGCCGCTTCCGCTGCCGTTATAGTCGGGATCGTCGGTTTCGAATATTACCGTGCCGTTCTTTTCGATCTTGAGGCTGAATACACAGTCATCGGGGTTGTTTTCAAGGTCGAAGTTGTCGAGCTGCCAGCCGACGTTGATCTGATCGTCGCTTGTGAAATAAGGCGAGTCGAGACCCGTCAGCTCTATGGCTGCCGGCTGAGAACGGACGATGATGTATGCTGAGGTCGTGAGATCGCGCGGTGTGTCATCGCCCTCGATCAGTGCGGTCGATGAAAGCTCGAGAGTATAGGAAGGATTTTCTCCCGAGGATATCTGTTGAAGAAGGCTTCCGTCGATCTCAATGCTTTCGGCGGAACGGTCGAGCGAAGGAAGTATATACTCCTGCGGTTCGCCGCCGCTTGTCCATTTGAGCTTGGCGGTTATTTTTCCGTCCTTGCCGTCACCTGCCGGATGCTCGGCGAGGTTCGAGGAAAAGCTCAGCTTGAGCGTTTCGCCCTGACGTGCATATATCGTGTTTGCGTTTGAGGGGAAGATTATGAAGGGAGTTCCGCCGTCCACAACTTTTATGTGTATCTTGTTCGAGGCGACCGTGTGATTGGACTCATTGTCGGTGTTATTGGTTGCCACGAGGTAAAGATCGGCTTCGCCCTCGCCCTTGGTTAAGATATTGATCGTCGGGTAGTTTTGAAGTATCGGGGTCGATCCGTGAGTTGCTTTGGTCTGAATCTCGATTACTTGTTCGTTGCTCGATTTCCAGTAAAGCTTATCGGTGGAATTATACGAGAAGTCATATTCTCCCAATTCGTAGCTGAAGGTGGGAACTATTGCGTCCTGACGGTAAATGGTACCTTCGGTTCCCGAATACCACGAATCCGCCGAGATCGTGTAGGAGCTTTCCGTTGCGGTTTTTACTACATACTGATCGAATTTTTCGTAGACTCCGTAGATAGGCTTGAGCGTGTAATCCGAGATATCAAAGTTTTCATCACTTGCTTGCGCATCGGTGAGCTTCTCACCGTAATATATCTCCGCTACGTGTTCAAAGCCATTGGAAGAAACATTGATGTCGTATTTTGCATCGAGGGTGAATTCTCCGCTATAGATGCGGTAGCTGTTGGTATCATCTGAATGTGCTTCAAGCTTGACCGCATTGTCAACGTCACCGTCGATAACAAGCATAACCGGTTCTTTGATGTCATTTAAGATTGTTACAAACTCGGGATTTGTACTTACGGTAGCCGAGAATTTGCAAGGGTCTTCTGTGGGAGATATCGATATACAATCCCTATAAAAGGCATTAGTCAGTTCATTCGAAACGATACTTCCGGTTGCAAGTTCTTTGGGGTAGGATACTTTGCTTGTATCAGTCAGAAATTTGTTGCCGAATATATCTGTACAGTTGTCACTTGCTGCCTTTACTCCCGTAATCACTATTTTGTCGCTGTCAACTGCACCAACCTCATAGAAGTATATCCTGCGGCTTGAAAGTGTTGAACCATGTCGCTCGGTTGGAGCACCCAAAATATCGCTAATGACATTAGCACTGAGAGTGTCGGAGGTTGGTTGTTTTTGGCTGTCTACTCCGCTAATAACCAAATCATAGTTTCCGTAGACCGGCTCGGAGAATTCGACAACTATCGGGATATACTCACCGGCATAGAATTTGCTGTCGCCGATGGGGCAATAGATGTCCGTTACTGTAGGTGAGGTTTCATCCACAAGAGTCATTTTGCCGAACATTAGTATCTCTTCCGGACGAAAGTAGTTGGTTCCCTTGTACTCTATCCAGTCAACGTCGAGATACCAGTTGTTTTCGAATTCTATAGGTGAGTTACTTCTGCTTGAGATCGGGACTTTTACATTGAAGAGTCTTGCTGCCTGCCACGTGCCGGATCGTACGTTTTTATAAAAATTTGTGTTTGTCGGATCGCTGTAGTTCCAATCTGTCATTTGAACCTTTGCGGCTTCCTCTAATATTTCTTCGTCGGATGTAGCACTCCATGGAGAATCCTTATAAACCAAACGCAAAGCATCCATTTCTTCAAGAGTGTCATCAAACGTATAAAATATCAAAGAATCAAAATTTATCGGATAATCCTTGAGTTCCGCTTTTATCCAAAGTATGAGATTTTCAAGGTTTACTCTCGGATTTTTATCGCCGATACCGATTGAGAGCGCGGCGTTATATTTATTCATCCAGCCGTAATCAGTATCGTCTTCGCCGCTGCCCTTGGCTGCGGGAATGTCCACAGTGATCGGGAAAACCTTTTTTGTTGTACCGTCTGACAATTTCTTGTCTTCGACGGGAGTGTTATTATTGTATTGTGCCCAGTCGAAGTGGTAGGGATATACACCTTCTTTTCCGTCGTGATTCTGGTTGTTTGTAGAATCGAATTTTTTTCCGATAATAATTGCACCGTCAGAATCGTCTTCTGTTCCCCCAGTGATAGCATTTATAATTTCACTTTTTTCACTCTGAGGTGCAAATTCGATCAGCGAATATCGCAAACAATCGTTGAAATTGTTTCCGTGAGAACGTACCTGGAAAAGGATATAATCGTTTCCGTCAAGGCAGATATTTTTAGACTTAAGGATATCCTGAAGCTTGTTAAAATCAACAGCAAATGTGATCTTGCTTTGCCCGGCGGGAATGATATATTTACCCATTGAATTGGCGGTTGGCGTGAGATAATTGGAATTATTACAAGCATAATCATCCCCTTCATCCAGAAAGTCAGCGAATATTCCCGCCTCAATGCAAACATCCTCATTGAATGTGATTTCAGTACCGTTTGAGTTAATGAGTGGTACCTCAAATGTGCCGATGTTAGTATTTGGATTTATCCAATAGGTACCGCCTATACGGATTTCATGTGCAGTCGTGTCATATGTGCTTTGCTCAATCATTTCGTCATCATTACCGAAGCCCTTACTTGAACTCTGCGCGATGAGATTGAGCTGTGCGGAGAGATCGGTCATGCCGTATTCGATCGAGAGGGCGGCGATCATCTGCTCTGCGGTCGCGCTCCGTCCGGTCGAATCGACGGTTATCGTCCGTCCCATCTCGTTTTCGTCAAGCTCGGAAAGCCATCTTTCGAGCTCGGTCAGTGATGACAGCTTTGTGCCGTCGTCAAGTGTAAAGCTGTTCTCCTCTATGAGGCTGCCGTCGGCATCGGTTATTCCCAGCTCGAGCATTTGGAGGTACAATTCCTCGCCCGAGTAGGCAAAAAGTCCGGTCGGCAGGATCGAAAGGAGCATACAGAATGTCAAAATCAGACTTAGTATTCTTTTACTCATAGGTTTTGATCCTTGCTTCCTATTTTGGAAAGCATCCTTTCCGCTCTGATTAGAGAGCTTGGTTGTGTTTTCAGATATGCGAGCAATGCTCCGAGAGCAAAGGCAATAATTCCCACTAAAGCACATGGGGGTGATTCCCTGCCGAGCAGTACCGCTCCGTATCCGTCGGTGATGTTCACCATGTCGGGAGTTTGCATTTCGCTTATTGTCGCACCGAGTCCGGAGAAGAGGAAAAGGCTTAGTGTGAGCATAGCGAACATGAGATATTTTTCGAGCCTGCGCCTTTTGCGCTCGACCGATTTTCGTATCCTTGATATCCGACATTCGGTTTTTTCGGTCACTTTGATATTTTCACATCCCTTCATTATATTTGAGTTTTCCACAAATCCCAAGAGCTTTCCACAGCTTTTGCGGTGTTACGCACAGATCGCCGTGGGTTTTTAACAGCTTCTAACAGGCTTTTCCACAGCTTCAACAGCCTTTCCAACGATTTTCCCCTTATTTCCCACAAAACGCGGAGCTCTTGGGATTTGCTCCTCCACTATATATAAATACCAAAAATCGAAAATCCTTCCACAAAAAATAAAAATTTTTCAAAAAATTTTTTTGAAAGCAAAAAGGCAGACGCAGTCATCCTGCGTCTGCCTTGTGTATATAATATATGGAAGACTTTTGTCAGCCGAGAACTATCGTCTGCTCCTTTGCGGCGCGCTTGGAGACGGTGATGTTCTTTTCGTAGGTTTTTTCGCCGGCGTGAACGGTGAGCTTGTAGTCACCGTAGAAGCCGCGGAATATTGCCTTGCCGTTCTGAGCCTTGACGGTCTTCGAGGTGTGCCACTCCTTGTTGATGAGCTGATCGAGCATCTTGTATACCGGCTTTTCGCTCATGTCAAAGCGCAGGAGACCTCCGGCGTAGACATTTTCGCCCTTGGTCATGTCGCCCTGAGGAGCGAATGCGGCGTAGCCGTCAACGACGTTCCAGTAGATTATCGCTTCCATGTTCGGATGAGCGAAGAAGTTGGTGTAAACATTCTTTGTCAGCTCTGCCTGAACCCACTCATCCTCCTCGCTGAGACCGTATGCCGGGATGGTCATTTCGGTGATCTGCTGCGGCTTGCCGAGCTTTGCGAAGTTGTTCATAAGTGCGTTGAGCGAAGCGGGATTGTATCTCTCGTTTGCGGCGTGAGGCTCATGAGCAAGCGGGAAGAAGCTGTGGAACTGGAAGCCGATCGAGTCGAGATGTACCGACTGACCGAGCAGACGCTCGATCTGCATGAAGTAGGGGTTGCGGTTGGTCTGATGAGGCTCCCAAATGCGGTAGTCGTTGATGATGAGATGGTTGTTGTGGAAGTACTTGTCAGCGGTCTTGAAGCTCCATTCAACGAAATCGTCCTCGAAGAAGAACTTCATGTAGCCGCCTTGAAGGGTCTCGTTTGTGACCTCGATCATCGGGATCTTGTCGGCGTAACGCTCCGCAATCTCGGCAAAACGCTTTTCGAGGTAGTACTTCTGCTGATCGACCGACATCGGGCGAACCCAGTCGGGACTCCAGGTGTCGTAGTTGAGGCAGTGGAGCTTCGGCTCAACGCCGTTTGCCAGGCAGTAGTCAACGCAGAGATCGGTCGCGGGGCGGCGATAGATCTTCGGAGCGTCGGCGTTGTAGCGGGTGTTGCCCATGGTCGGCTCGTTGTCGCGCCAATAGAAGGGAACGGTCGCGAGATTGAATATCTCGGGGAACTTTTCGCGATATATCTTGTTCTTTTCATCGCATTCGAATTCATCAAGCATGAAGATGTTCGCGCCGAACTTGAATTCGTGCTTGGTCTGCTCGACCTCAACGGTGACATCCTCGGGGAGAGCGGTTCCGTCGGCGAGCTTTAAGTTGATAACAGCGTCACCCTTACGGTTGAGCTCGATTCCCGCTTTGTTGCGGATATCGCATATCTCCCGCTGCTCGTTGAAATATTTGAGAGCTGTTTCTTTTCTTGACATTTTATTTACCATAGCCGATGCTTTTTGCACGGCTTCCTTTCCGCTCCTTTTGAGAGCTTGGTTTATTCGGTATCTATATTATAGCACGGCTCGGTAAAAATGTAAACCCTATTTTCGAAAGAAGTGGTTTGAAAAAAGCAACAGTGGTGTTCACAAAATATTCATGGTGAATTTGCACAATTTTGCCCCCCCCCGAATTGTATATTATGCCGAATGTACAACGCTGATCTGCTTTTTTTGCGAAATCTACTTGACAGTTATGTGATGGTGTGATATAATTATTATGAAATCGCAAATCAAAGATAAATTTACGATTAAATTCCATCAATGATTTTGAAAGGAAAAAAGCATATGAAAAAGACTCGCATTCTTTCGCTCATACTTACGGCTCTTCTCGCTTCGCAGGCTCTCGTCGGCTGCGGCGATACCGAAAGCAAAAACGAGGACGGCACCGGTGGTGACACCACTGTCAACACTGTGGTCGATCCCTTCGAGGGCTGGGTTCTCGATGATCTTCCCTCCGATCTCAGATTTGACGGCGAGGAGTTCACTATCTTCTGCGGATATCCTGTTGAGGGCTATTTCATGGAGGAGGAGACCGGAGACCCGGTCGATGACGCGATATATGCCCGCAACCAGGCGGTCGAGGAACGCTTCGGCATAACTCTCAACACATTGGAATGCAAGTACTCGTCGGACGGCGGCTCTCAGGGAGAGGCTACGAAGTACATCTCCTCGATGATCCTTGCAGACGATGACACGAACGACATTTACGTTCATGTTCAGCACACGGGTATGCCCGGACTTATCGCTCAGGGACTGTTCCAGGACTGGAACGAGATGAAGTATTTTGACTTCACCAAGGATTACTGGTACGGCAGATGCCTTTCGGACATTAACTATTACGACCGCGTTTACGCAATGACCGGCTCGTACAATCTCGGAACGCTCAAGGAAGCTAACTGTCTCCATTTCAACAAGCGCATATGCGAGGAAGTGAAGTTGGACTATCCTTATCAGCTGGTCAAGGACGGACAGTGGACTGCCGACAAATTCCTCGAGTACATAAAGTCGGGTGCGACCCAGGATCTGAACGGTGACGGAAAGATCGACCCGAATGTGGATCAGACCTCGTATTGGGGCTGGGGCTACGAGCAGGTACCGGCGATGTTCATGGCATTCGGCGGAGACACTGTTAAAAAGCTTGCCGACGGTTCGCCCGAGCTTAACATAAACAACGAGCGCACCTTCTCGGTCGTTGACAAGATGCTTGAGATATTCAACACAGAGGGCTGTGCAAAGGAATACTCCACCTACGGTATCTTCGTTGATGCGTTCGAGTCCGGAAAGCTTTTGTTCCTCCATTCGGGAGTCGGAAGTGTTCACCGCAACATGGACGATGACTACGGTTATCTCCCATATCCGAAGCTCGATGAGAATCAGGAAGGCTACTGCACGAGAGTTCAGAACACCTCCTGCCTCACCTATATTCCGATAACGAACAACAATACCGACATGACCTCGGCGGTTCTCGAGTACATGGCTATGTATTCGCACAACACGGTCGTTGAGGCGTTCCTCGATGTTAACCTTGCGATCAAGGGTGTTCGTGATGAGGAATCGGCAGAGATGATCCCGATAATCCGCGAATCCTGCTCGTTCAACGACGAGGCGGTATCCTTCAGCGTATCTTCCTGCATAAATGACAACAAGCCGTTGGCATCCTACTGGGCATCTCAGGAGGCATCTGTCACGAAGTCGCTTCAGGAAAACATAATCGACGTTTACAGCAAATAATCAAAGCGGCGTGTCGCCGCTCCCGAACGTCAAGTATTCTCTCTGCGTTGGCGTTAGCTTGTGCCACATCAAATAATGTGCGTCGGGTTATTGCGAGCATGGATGATTTTAAGCTCGATTTACAAAAATACAAATATAAAAGTCCCCGAGAGGGGACTTTTATATTTGCGCTCGGAGCTGCGTAAAGCCCGATCGCCGCACGAGGTATCCACCGTTTTATGAGGATCGCTTGCTGCAAAATCGCTTCACACGGGCATTTTTTGCAGCTCGGAGATTTTTTCTGCCATATTTTTATACTCTCGGCGTTATCGTCAAACAGTATCTCAAATATTTGCTTTGCTTGGCTCAAATGTGCCTCGCATTTGAGGAGGTCATAATTTTCCGCCGCGCGATAATCGGTAAGGTCATAGATATTATTCGGCAGCTGTGGGATCCACATATGATTTAGCGACCATCCCTTGAAATACTGCTTTAATTCGACCGGATCACGGATTATTTCGGACAGAGCATCGATGTATCGGCACATTTCGGTTTTGTCGTTATCCTTGAAGACGATGACTCTTGTGCCTTCAATATCAAACCTATACGGAATTATTTCAAAGGCGATATTTGCCTCGGTAATGTCGAGCATCGTAATGTAGCCGTAATACCACGGATCATGGCTGTCGGTTTTATTGGAGTTCCTGAAGAAAAAGTTTCCCATGCTGTAAATTATCGGCTTGCCTTCATAAACCTCATAGCCTTGCGGACAGTGAGTGTGTCCGCCGATGACCGCATCTGCACTCATATCGCAAATGAGCCTGTATCGCTCGGTCGTATCGGGCGAGGGAAGTGGATTGTGTTCGTTTCCGCCGTGGAATACGACAACAACGTAGTCGGAAATGCTTTTCTCGGCGCGTATCGTTTTCAGCAGAAGCCTCGGAGCATATCCCGCCGAGCCGCCTTTGCTTCCCTCCGCTATGCCGAATTCGTTTTCGCATATCGACAGCAAGGAAACCGAGATACCGTTCTTCGATATCCGCAGTGCCGAATATGCCGAAGAAATATCCTTTCCGGCTCCGGTATACTTTATATCGTTGGTTTCTAAAAGCCGAAGCGTATTATCAAGTGCGCTTTCGCCGTAGTCGTATATGTGATTGTTAGCAAGTGTGACTGCATAGGTGTCCATCGCTTTCAGAAAAGAAATTCCGCTTTCCGCAGAGATAAGATTCGGTCCGGCTTTTTTTTATCGGCGTGTGAGCCTCCTTGCAGCCCATCGGACATTCCGGATTGGGTATGACAAAATTCGCACTTTGCGTGTAGGGCAGGATATCCTTGAGTATTTCCAACGAGCTGCTTTGATCGATGCTGTCGATTCCTCTGAAATTTATATCTCCGGTGAATAAAAGCTTTATATTGACAGTTCCTCCTTGTCATCGTGTTTGGTCATAACTATTATACAGAATTTATCATATTATGTCAAGACCTATGAATGAAAAATTCGATTTTTTAATATAAAAATGCTCCGAAGTGCTTTTACAGCTTCGGAGCATTTTGCAAAGTATTAGTGATATTCGTGAGCGGTAGAGACCACTGCACACCTTAGTTCATCGGAACGACTGCTCCGTCATAGGTCTCGGTGATGTATTTGGAGATGGTCTCGGAGGTGAGTACTTCCTTCAGAGCCTTGGTCTTGTCGGTGTCTTCGTTGCCTTCCTTTACGACCAGAACATTTGCATACTGCGAGGTGATGGCGAGCGATTCGGAATTTTCGGCTGCAATTGCATCGGCGATTTTAAGACCTGCCGAGATTGCGTAGTTTCCGTTGATGACTGCGCAGGTCACTTCGTCAAGTACGGACGGGAGAAGAGCTGCTTCCATCTCGTTGATCTCGATGTTCTTCGGGTTCGAAACGATGTCGTTCTTGGTGGCTTCAATGCCTACACCGTCCTTGAGGGTGATGACACCGTTTTCGGCGAGAAGAAGAAGTGCGCGTGCTTCGTTGGTGGGGTCGTTCGGAACTGCGATCGAATCGCCGTCCTTAAGCTCGGAGAGCGACTTGATACCGTTCGAATATACGCCGAACGGCTCGTAGTGGATCTTGCCGACATTTACAAGGTGAGTTCCGTTCTTCGCGTTGAAGTCGTCGAGATACTGGATGTGCTGGAAGTAGTTCGCGTCAACCTCGCCGTCCTCGGTCGCGGTGTTCGGAGTGATGTAGTCATCAACGACCTTGATATCGAGCTCGTAGCCCTTGTCCTTGAGGAGTGGCTTGCACTGCTCGAGGACCTCGGCGTGAGGAGCGGAGGTGGCGGCAACGGTGATGGTCTTGGATGCGTCCTTTCCGCAGGAGGCAACGCTGAGTGCGAGTGCGGCGGTGAGGATTACGGTTAAAAGCTTTTTCATGATATTTTTTCCTTTCGAATTTTCGAAAAATTTATTTTTATTTGTTTCTTATGCGCTTGTCGCATTTCTTTGCGATGAAGTTCAGAGCCTCCTGCATGATCTGAACAAGTACGATCAGAAGAAGCGAGGAGATGTACATTGCCGGTCGGTTGAAGCGGTAAAGTCCGTACTGTATCGCCATCTGTCCGAGTCCGCCACCCGCAATGAGATAGGTCATAGGCGTGTAGCCGAGGATCGTGGTTATCGCGATAGCCGAGCCGACGATGAGTGAGGGCTTTGCCTCGGGGATGAGTACCTTCATTATTATCTGAAGATTGTTTGATCCCATCGATTCCGCCGCCTCGATTACTCCGCGATCCACCTCGCGGAAGGACGATTCGATCATTCGCGCAACGAAGGGAGCTGCCGCTATCACAAGATACACGATGAAAGCGTTGTCTCCGATCTTCTTGCCGACGATCAGCTTCGCAATGGGCTGAGTCATTACCAGAAGAATTACAAAGGGAACCGAGCGTATTATGTTTACGATCACTCCGACGATCTTGTTCACCGGAGAATTCGGGAAAATTCCCGATTTGTCGGTGCCGTAGAGAAGAACTCCGAGCGGTATTCCGATCAGGTACGCAAAGAAGGTCGAAATAAGCGTGATCTTCAGGGTCGTTAATATCGCACCGATATAATCTGCAGCTGTGATCATTGGTCGTTTACCTCCTCATATTTGTAGCCCTTTTCGTCGAGATAGCGAATGATCCGCTCTCCCGCACTGTCCTCGGGAAGCTGGAGAAGCATCTGACCGAAGGCTTTTCCGCCGATGTCCTTGGTGTCCGCGCCCATTATGTTTACTGCCGCGCGGCATTCGAGGCAGATGTTTGCGACTACCGGCTCGTGCGAGGACTGACCGTCGAAGACAAGTCTTATGACTCGACCGCCGCTGAAATTCATCGTAGCCTGTCCCTTCGGCAGGATCAGCTCACGCGCTATCGCCGATTTCGGTGAGAGGAAGACATCCTTTACCGCACCGGTCTCGGCAACGACTCCGTGGTCGAGCACCGCAACGTGTTGGCAGATCTGCTCGACGACCTTCATTTCGTGCGTGATTATTATGACCGTGACTCCAAGCTTTTTGTTTATGTCTTGAAGCAGTGCGAGGATCGAGCGCGTGGTGTTCGGGTCGAGTGCCGAGGTCGCTTCATCGCAGAGCAGAACATAGGGATCGGTGGCGAGTGCGCGCGCTATCGCGACGCGCTGCTTCTGT
>CAYRKS010000031.1:0-14346 GCA_964424855.1 uncultured Lachnospiraceae bacterium | reverse complement strand
CGAGCAGTCCTTTATGCGCCTCTCGCCAAAGCTCGACATAATATATGAGGACGAAAATATCCTCCTGCTCGAAAAGCAGCCCGGAATGATCGTCCATTCGGATGATGAGGAGGAGATCAACACTCTGATCTCGCACGTCAAGGCATATCTTTACCGCAAGGGCGAATACGATCCGAATGAGGAGCAGTCCTTCGCACCGGCTCTCTGCAACCGAATCGACCGCAACACCGGCGGAATAGTCATCGCCGCCAAAAATGCCGAGGCTCTGCGCGTGATGAACGAAAAGATACGAAACGACGAGCTTTCAAAGTTCTATCTCGCCGCTGTTCACGGTCATCTTCCCAAAAGCTCGGACACACTTCACGGCTATCTCAAAAAGAATGCCGCCGAGAACATAGTTGACATAATAGCCTCCCCTCGCCCCGGCTACAAGGAGATAATCACAAAATATCGCGTGATAGACGAAAAAAAGCAGCTCTCCCTGGTAGAGGTAGAGCTGGTGACCGGACGCACTCATCAGATCCGCGCACATTTTTCATCGATCGGTCATCCTCTTCTCGGTGACGGAAAATACGGCATAAACCGCGAGGATAAAAAGCAGGGCTACAAATTTCAAGCCCTCTACGCCTACCGCCTCGTTTTCAAATTCAAGCCGGGCGAAAAAACCTCGCTCGATTATCTTAACGGCAGAAGCTTTGAAGCCGACAAATCGAAGATATGGTTTTTGAAGGAATTCAACTGATAAAAAAGCTCTCCTTCGCATGGAAAAAACGTGCGAAGGAGAGCTTTTTTCGATAAATTCGTGTTTGTTTTCGTTTGCCTTCAAGCGACCGAGCAAGCTGTACGAGTATTCGAAGCCTGATCAGACTCCGGAATAAGCCGCAAAGCCGCCATCGACCGGAACAACAACACCGTTTACAAAGCCGGATGCGTTGTTATCGACCAGCCAGAGAAGCGTTCCGATAAGATCGTCGGTCGTGCCGAAACGCTTCATCGGAGTGTGCGAAATGATTTTTTCCGAACGTGCGGTATAGGTGCCATCGGGATTGAACAGGAGATCGTGGTTCTGATTCGTGGAGAAGAAGCCGGGAGCTATCGCGTTTACACGGATTCCGACCTTAGCAAAGTGAACTGCAAGCCACTGAGTGAAGTTCGACACTGCTGCCTTTGCGCCCGAGTATGCGGGAATACGGGTAAGGGGTCTGAAAGCGTTCATGCTCGAAACATTGAGGATCACCGCGTCACCCTTCTTTGCCATATCCTTTGCAAAGACCTGAGTCGGGAGCAGAGTTCCGAGGAAGTTGAGGTTGAAGACGAATTCTATTCCCTCGGGATCGAGGTCAAAGAAGGTCTTTACACCGTCTGCGGCGTTTTCGAGATCCTCGGGATCGAGATCATCCTTAGTCGTCGTGCCCTTCGGATTGTTTCCGCCGGCACCGTTGAGAAGGATATCGACCGTTCCGAACTTTTCGAGAATGGTCTCGCGGGCAGCCTCGAGGCTTGCCTTGTCGAGGACATTTGCCGCAACGGCGATAGCAGTGCCGCCATCCTTCGTGATGTCATCGACCACCTTCTGTGCCGCTTCGGCTCTGAGGTCGCAAACCGCGACCTTTGCACCGTTTGCGGCAAGTGCCTTTGCAAATTCGGAGCAGAGGACTCCGCCTCCGCCTGTTACGAGAGCGACCTTTCCGGAAAGGTCAACATTAAAAGGGAGCTTCATTTTTTATTACCATCCTTTCAGCCCTTTTGGGCTATGTTTTTATCAGTCAACCGCGTAGGGGATCGTAGTCATCAATGCCAGCTCGGGCTGTGCTGTGTCGAGACGGCTGTACTGTACAACGATCGGAGTCGAGGATTCGACGAGTATCGCATAGGGCACATTTCGCGGTATCTCCTTGCCCTCGGGATTTTTGAGCTTGTCGAGACGAATATGGTGTGTTCTCATCGAAGCACACTGCGACGAAAAGCTGGTGTCAGCCTCGCGATCCTCAAAAAAGAGCGTGAAATTTATCTTCGCATCCTCGGGCGAGGTGTTTATAACGCAGATCGCCTCGTGGCTTATCTGACGGTTGGATACCGGATCAAGGAAGCAGTCGGGAATGAGCCAAGTCTTTTTTCCGTAGGTTTTCATGATTTTGTTCTCCTTATTATTAACAGCTTGTATACCGCGGCAGACACAGCATACTTCTTATATATATTTTACCTCATTTTCTTGAAAAATGGAAGGGGTATTGAGAAAATTTATAAATTTTTTTACGGTTTTATAGAAAATCGCGCAGATATCGGTGAAAATCGGAGATTTCGAGCGTCTCAGCCCAGCTCCTCGCTCGGAGACCGCCCGGTCTGACGCTTATAAAAGCGCGAAAAATATGCGTAATCCGAAAAGCCGAGAGATTCAGCCACCTCGGCAACGGTCATAAGCCCGCTGCGAAGTCGTTCCTCCGCCTGCGCGGTCTTCATCTCGTTTATGTAGCGCATAGGCGGCTTGCCGAAATATTCGGTGAAAAGCCGACGGAAGCAGGATTCCGAAAGATGGCAAAGCGACGCGAGCGATGAAACATCCAGCTCGGCAATATCGGTAACTCGAAGATATTTTATCGCGGGATAAAGCGGCGCAAAACGCTTGTTCATGAGATCGGATTTCTGAAGCTCGAGCGATATTCGGCAAAGCAGCTCGTAAATCTGCGCCTTTATCCGCGGTATCAGCATAGCACCTCGTCCGCGCAGAGACATCAGCTGCTCAAACAGCTCGAGATAATATTTTTTGTTTTCGGGAGCTATTATCATACGGTCATCGGCAAGACGAAATTCCTCACCCGTCTTTTCTTCAAAAAGTCGGAAGTTTATAAGATAATCGACCGCACTTCCTTGCGGGATACCATCCATGACCTCGCAGATACAGGAATATTTCGACCCGATCGGCGAATACACAAGACTGTCACGCGCCGCTCGGTCGATCTCTATCCCGTTCGGACTGAAATATTTGAACTCACAGCGGTGCAGAAACATTATCCCGTTGTCGGGACGACCGCCCACCGGAATGGCATATTCCTCACCGCTTGTCCAATGCTGCTCCATGATAACTATATTGTGAATATCAAATGCTATCCCCGTAAGCTCCTTAAATTGGATTGTTTTCACATTTATAACCTCGCTCTGCTTCGACTGTATATTCTATTATACCACATTCCGAGCGAAATTGCAATAGCTGAGACGGATATTTTTTTAACTATATTATCGAAATATCCAACTATTCGCTCGGAATGTGCATTGAAAAATCATTGAATATATGGTATCATAATATTAGCATGATTCCGATTTTTTTGAAAATAAATTTTAGGAGGAAAAAACATGAAAAAACAGCGACTTTTTTCCGCAGTTCTCGCAGTTCTGCTGTGCGCAACCGCCTGCGGAGGTGACGGCTCCAACCTCTCTAATAAAGTAGAAACGGGGGATAACACTTCTGTACAAAATATTTCGGGAGAGACCGACCGCAGCCAGATAAAGGACAATCTTCCCGAAAAGGATTACACCGGCGAGACCTTCACTGTTCTTTACCGTAACGAGTGGGAATATGAATTCATAGCCGAGGAAGAAAACGGTGACATCGTGACCGATGCCGTTTACAAGCGCAACCGTGCGGTAGAGGATCGCTTCGGACTCGAGTTCGATTTCTACGGTCTTCCCGGAACCTGGAACAGCAAGGAATTCAGCGACGCGATAAACAATTCGGTACTCGGCGGAGATTCGGAATATGACCTCATAGTCGGATATCAGGCAGATATGGTCAATCCGGCGATGAACAACTATTTCATGAACATATACGACCTCGAGTACATCGACACCGAGGCTCCGTGGTGGTCCGAGCAGTGTAACTCCTCCCTCTCGGTCAACGGAAAGCTCTTCATGACCACCGGAGATATCGCGCTCACACTTTGGGACAATATGTATGTCTTCTACTTCAACAAGCTGCTTGCCGAGGAATACAAGGTTCCCAACATTTACGACATAGTAGACAGTGGCGAGTGGACCATCGATAAGCTCTATGAGATATCCACCACGGTAAGCCAAGACCTCGACGGAAGCACCACCTACGATGAAAATGACCTCTACGGCTTCCTGACTACGATGAACAACCACACCCGCAACTGGATCGTCGCCGGTCAGACTCCGATCCTGAAGCAAAACACCGAAGGACTCATGGAGCCCTGCCTCGTTACCGAGCGCACCCAGGGTATGCTCGATAAGCTGCTCAAGCTCTATTACTCCAACAGTACATATTACAAAAACGATGCCCTCGGCGAGCCCAATTCCACCGAGGAGCCGATCATCTTCACCTCGAACCGCGCTCTCTTCATGTCGGGTTATCTCGGCAATTCGAACATTCTGAGAAGCATGGACGCAGACTTCGGTATAATCCCCTACCCCAAGTACGATGAGGAGCAGGAGGCTTACTACACGACCGCACACAACTCGGTATCCATGATGTGCTTCCCCGTCACCGTAAGAGACGAGGAGATGAGCGCGATCATAACCGAGGCACTCTGCGCAGAATCCTACCGCAATGTCATCCCTCAGTACTATGAGAGAGTTCTCAAGGCAAAGGGTGCGCGCGACGATGAATCGGCAGCAATGATCGATATCATCCGTGACAGCCTCATCTTTGACTTCGGTTGGGTACACTCTATGTCTCTGGACAGAATCGGTCAGGTCATGCAGGATCTCGTCAGCGCAAACAACAGCGGACTCGCATCCTACTGGGCAACAAAAGAAAACAAGGTCCTCACAGGTCTCGAAACTGTAAACGAGGCATATTCGAAGGGCGAATAATAAAATAATATTTTGAGGCGGAACGCCTCGGGAGGCAATTCTAAAATGAAGGAATTCAAACCGGTAAAGGTAGCCGTGATCGGCTGCGGAATGATATCGGATATCTATCTCACAAACATGACCAAGCGTTATAACGCGCTCGAGGTCGTCGGCTGCTCGGACATAAAGCCCGAGCGTTCGAAGGAAAAGGCTGAAAAGTACGGCATCAAGCAGATGACCAACGAGGAGATCTGGGCAGACCCCGAGATCGAGGTCGTTGTAAACCTCACCTATCACACCTCGCACTATGAGGTCTCGAAGAAATCGCTTCTCGCCGGAAAGCACGTCTATTCCGAAAAGATGATGGCTGTAGAGCTTTGGGAGGGCGAGGATCTTCTCAAGACCGCAAAGGAAAAGGGTGTTTATTATTGCGGCGCACCCGATACCTACCTCGGCGCAGGTCTTCAGACCGCGCGTCAGATATATGACAGCGGAATGCTCGGAAAGGCAGTTGCCGCAAATATCACGATCGTTCGCGGCTATCACCATGAGCGTTACCGCACCGATCCCGAGAGACGCTTCGCCTTTTGTCCCGGCGGCGGCATAATCTTCGATATGGGCTGCTATTACCTCATGGGACTTATCAACATTCTGGGTCCGGCAAAGCGCGTCTGCGGCTTCTCGCAGATCAGAGAGCCCGATTCGAGACTCTACATGAACCCCAATAACCCCGACTACGGCAAGGTAATGGCAATTGAGACACCGAACAACCTCGCCGGTACGATCGAATTTGCAAACGGAACCATCTGCAATATTCTCACCTCCTCCGAGTCGATCGGAATGAACAATTATATGCTCTTCGGAACCGAAGGACAGATGGACATGGGCGACCCGAACAACTTCGGAGAGGTTCCGGTCGTCTCCACAAAGGCAAGCTCGGGCATCCGTATGCCGCTCACCCACGCCTTCAACGACAACAGCCGTGGACTCGGAGTATGTGACCTCGCATATGCCCTTCGTAACGGTCGTGAGCCGCGCTGCTCGGGCGAGAGAGCATATCATATGTTCGAGATCGCACACGGTATAATGAAGAGCTGCGAGACAAACGAAATATATCAGATGAAATCCACCTGCGAACGCCCCGAGCCCTTCAAGCCTGGCTATACGGAATATCCCGAAATGGTAATGGATATCTGAGCAACAGCAAACCTCTGAAACACAAAACGGCGGGGAACAATGCTCTCGTGAGCAATACTCTCCGCCGTAAATAAAGCCTGCAAACCACAGCTTATATAATTGAAAGGAATTTTTACAATGAGCAGAATCGGATTACAGATGTACACTCTTCGTAACTTCACGAAGACCCCCGACGATTTCAAGGCTACCCTCAAAAAGATCGCGGATATTGGTATTGAAAACGTCCAAATCACACCTCCCGGCTTTTTCAGCGTTGAAGAGACCGCACAGCTTCTCAAGGACAACGGTCTCCACGCCGACTCGGTATTTCGCCCGACCACCAAGGTCGTCGATATGATCGAGGGCGCAAAGCGTGACGCTGACATCCTCGGAGTCGATGTTCTTCGTACCGACTCGATCCCCAATGAGCTTCGCGATTCGGCTGACGGTTATCGCCGCTACGCCGAGATCATGAACGCCGAGGGCAGAGCCTGCAAGGCAGCCGGTCTCCGCTATATCTACCACTTCCACGCATTCGAGTGGATCAACTTCGACGGTGTACGCGGAATCGATATCCTCCGCAACGAGACCGATCCCGAGGCTGTAATGTTCCAGCCCGACGTTTTCTGGCTCACCAATGCCGGAACCGAGGCTTCTGTATCGCTCAAGCTCTTCGCGGGACGCGCATTCTATATGCACGTTAAGGATTACGCGATCCGCAAGCTCAAGGGTAAGATCGAGGATGTTCCCTTCCACTTCGCTTCGGTCGGCACCGGAAACCTCAACTGGGACGGCATTATTAAGAGCGCGAACGAGATCGGTATCGAAAGATTCGTAATCGAGCAGGATGAGTGCGAGGGCGATCCCTTCGAAGCAGTAAAGCTTTCGTTCGAAAATCTTAACAAAATGGGTATAAAATAATCTCAGTCAAAAAATCAGAGAGCCATCTCTGATTTTTTGATTTTTACGGAGGCATTTTGGCATGAACAAAAGTCTTTATTCTACCTTCGCACTCAGCGTTGCACTTTTCGCCGGAACTATGGCAGTTGGCACATTCGCAGTTGAGTCCGGCGCAAGCCGAGGGAAGGCTCCGATAATCAAGGACTCCATCACTCTCGATGCTCTCGAGGACGCTGTTTATGACAAGGTTCTCTGACTGTTCTCGCAGTTCTGCTTTCGTTGCAGTTTACAAGAAGCGCAAGTGATTCTTCAAAAAAGAGTTATTATCTTTTTCATAATCCTATGTTCCTTTCATTAAATACCGCAGTGCGAAGCTGACATTTTACTCTGCGGTATTTTTATATTCCATGCAAATTAACCTTTTACCCCTTGACATTTTCGCCAAAATATATTAAAATATATACAAGCAGTGTGTCCGCGCGAAAATCGCCGCGCCGACTCTATCATTTCAGTTAATACGGAGGATAATCAGTATCATCATGCAGAACAGTGATTTCGCAAAAAAGTTTTCAAAGCTCAGGCGTGAAAGCGGTATTACTCAGCAAAAGCTCGGCGAATGTCTCGGAGTCAGCAATCGAGCCGTCTCAAAGTGGGAGACCGGTCTCGCCGTTCCCTCGACCGAAAATATGAGAAAGCTCGCAATGATCTTCGATGTGCCGATAGATCACTTCTTCTCGTCTGTTTCTACTCTCGACCGTCTCACCGAAGCTCCTCCCACGGGTATGAAATCGCTCACCGATCTTTACCGCATAGGCAGAGGTCCGTCCAGCTCGCACACTATGGGACCAGAGCGTGCCTGCCGCAGCTTCAGCGAAACTCATCCCGATGCGGATGCCTTCACGGCGATACTCTACGGATCGCTTGCCAAGACCGGTGTCGGACACGGAACCGACCGCGTTATCAAGGCAACTCTCGCCCCTCTTCCCTGCGAGGTGGTCTTTAATACCACCTTCACCGATATCCCCCATCCGAACACGCTCGATCTCATCGCATACAAGGACGGAAAGGAGCTTGAGCGCGTCCGCGTCACCAGTACGGGCGGCGGAAGGATCGAATGTGACAAATACCCCTCCTACGATGAACCCGATGTATACCCCGTCTCGTCCTTCGAGAAGATCGCCGAGCAGTGCCGCATTGAAAACATACGACTCTGGCAGTATGTAGAAAGGATCGAAGGACGCGAGGTCATGGACTATCTCGCCGAGACCTGGCACTGCATGAAGCGCAGTATCGCCGCAGGTCTCGCCGATGAGGGTATCCTTCCCGGCGGACTCGGAGTTCAGAAAAAGGCAAAGCAGCTTTTGAACCGTCAGCACATCGATGAAAGTGCCGAGACCCGCGAAAACCGCATGGTCTGTGCCTACGCCTTCGCCGTCAGCGAACAGAACGCCTGCGGTGAGCGTATCGTAACCGCCCCCACCTGTGGCTCCTCGGGAGTCCTCCCCGCCGTTTTATATTATCAGCAGCAAAAGCGGGGATATTCCGATGCAGACATCGTTAAGGCTCTCGCCGCCGGAGGCATCGTCGGAAACCTCGTCAAAACCAACGCCTCGATCTCGGGCAGCGAATGCGGCTGTCAGGCAGAGATCGGCACCGCCTGCGCAATGGCATCGGCAGCTCTCGCAGAGCTCTTCTCGCTCGATCTCGACAAGATCGAATACGCCGCCGAGATCGCGATCGAGCATCATCTCGGACTCACCTGTGACCCGATCTGCGGTCTTGTCCAGATCCCCTGTATTGAGCGAAACGCCGTCGCCGCAATGCGCGCGATAAACGCGGTCAGCCTTGCAAGCTTCCTCTCGGATTCGAGAAAAATATCACTCGACAAGGTTATAAAGGTCATGAAGGAGACCGGACTCGACATCTCCAAGCAGTACAAGGAGACCGCGGAGGGCGGTCTTGCGAAGCTCAAGGTGAAGTAAGTCAACGCTAATTTTATAGAGCTTATCCACAAAAAACGGCAGTTAGCTTCTGTCGTTTTTTGTTTTTCCATTTTATGTATCATCTTTTTAACTATATGTAATATTTTATTATTAAAGTTCATAATTAGTCAAAAATATTCTGCAAATAGTTGCCCCCCCCGAAAAATTATTATTATTTTTATAAAATCTCTTAATGATATTCACAAAATAGTGGTATAATATTTACAGGCAATCGGTTGAGCCGAGCAGCTCGACCCTACCATCGGCGTTATCGCCAAAAACAAATTTTATTTTTTGTGGAGGATTCACAAATGAAAAAGCATCTTTCCTTTGCACTCGCAGCTCTCCTCGCAGTTGGCGCACTCGCTTCCAATGTTTCGGCTATCGCCGGCAATGCAAGCTGGGGTGACGTTCCGAAGACCGCAGACAAGATCGTTCTCGACGGCAAAAAGGACGAGATCTACGATCAGGCTCTCAAGGTAGCTATCGAAAACAGCGACAACATCTACGCTAAGGACGGAAAGGCTACCGCAAGCGGTACCGCTTACTACATCCATGATGATGAGTACATCTACTTCCTTATCGAAGTATCCGACTCCGAGCTTGTCCCGAACGACACCGCAAAGCAGAGCGGTTCCTACTGGGAGTGCGACGGTGTTGAAATCTGCTATGACTTCGCAAACGATGGTAAGAATCTCTCCAAGTGGACCTGCTGGTATGAGGGCGAATACATGAACAAGTCTTCCGCAGCTGTCACCGATGCTGAATATAAGACTACCCTTACCGATGGCGGCTACATAATCGAGCATCGCACCAAGCTTCCCGACGGCGTTAAGTCCGGCTCCGATATCGGTGTAAACATCATCCTCGACAACATGACCTCCGGCGGTCGTGTCCTCGTCCGCGCTCCTCAGTCTACCGGTGCAACCGAAAACGAGCTCGGCAAGTACGATGTTATCCACCTCTCCGACAAGGCTGTCACCGCTAAGAAGGTCGCTGCTTCTGCACAGACTGCTGACCCGATCGCTCTGACCGTTCTCGCAGCTGCTGCTTCTGTTGCAGGCGTTGTTGTCTCCAAGAAGCGCAAGTAATTTGCTGTCTCCGAAAAGAGATACTGTCTTTTTCATAATTTTATAAGCAAAGGCTCGGGATGCGTTACCCGAGCCTTTGCGATTTTTTATATATAAGATGATGTCAGCTCCATTTCAACGACGAAGCATACGCCAAAGCGGAATCCGACACGGAATTATTCTCGCTACAAGAATTTAATCCTGCCGCGATGACGGTAATAACCGATATCAAGTGCTTTGCACTAACATTTTTCGGCATTTCAAGCTCTCACAAGCTCTATCGATTCATAAACACCACGATCTCTTAACATAGCCCATGAGCAGTACGGATATCGCAAGGCACAGCCCGGCAAAAAATACGATCATATAGCTCTGTAGCAGCATAGGCGTTACCCTCATAAAGGAGACGTAATCCACCGCCGAAAATATCGAAGCTCCGAAATAATCGAGCATGGATGGAAGCAGCGTCAAGGTTATCGCTGCCGACAAAATCATTACATATTTTTTCAAAATTTCCGACAAGGAGCAGATAAGAACGCCCAATATTATCGAAGCGAATATTTTCACGCAATAAAATACGATAAGATACTGCCAAACTGTCATATTTATTTTGATGCTCTCAAAGCTTTCTATCGAAGCGATCGGCGCATTCAGCAGCGGCAGATCGTAGGACGCTGTCAAGCAGCTAAGATCAATGCCGCCCCAAATAACCGCAGCTATCGATGGTATTATGACCGCCAAAAAATATTTGCTTCGGAATGTAGCCTTCCGCCCTCTCTTGGTTGTGCGCAGTATAGAGCTAAAGCCTCCCGAGGATATTTTGGCATCATATTCCACTGTAAATGACTTGGAAAAAATGAGCAACAGGAGCGCGTACAATGTAAAATCAAAGTCGGCGAAAAACAATTTCTTCCAACCCGTGTCGTATAAAAACCACGCTTCGCGCCCGGATGACTCCAGCCTGTTTATATATCCCGCGTGCTGTTCGATAATAGTTAAATATCCGTTTCGACTGTAGGCGTAATTATAATCAACCAAATACCTGTTATATTCCTCAATGGATATTTCGTTATTCATGTATGCCTTCTGTATATTTTTCTCCTCGGCAAGTATCGACGATATTTTATTTCGTTCATCGATCAGGAATTGCTTCTTTTCCTCTGTATATTCACCCGCCAGGATGGTCATATACTCCTTGTAAACCGCATCTCCAAATGTATGTGGATTCTCAAATTCTGTCTCACTCGTGCGGAATTTCACAATAACCAGCAATACTATCATAATAAGGCATCCGGACGACATAATAAGCTTGCGAAGCTCATACGCCGCAAGCGGCTTTATACTCCGACAGCTGCCGTATTTATGGAAAATGTCCATTTTTTCCATAAATGCCGTAATGCGGGGATGCTTTTTATCAGACAATAATGCTTTCGGCTTCGGGAGATACAAAAGGACTGTATATTTGTAAATAAACAATGCGGACAATATTACTAATACAGCTGCCGATACTGCTATGATAAACGGTATGTAATCCACCACATTCGAAAACATATCGATCGCCCGATATCGTATAAGCAACGGATGTACCGCCGCCATCGATATCGCATTCGAGTAGGATAGAAAGGCGTTCATCCCAACTTGATCATTTATATAGAACACCAAATTCAACGCGATATATGAAAGTGAGAATATGTATACCGTAACATATTGATAGATAAAAACGCTCAGGGTCATCACTATCAAGGAGAATACGCTTATGGTCAACACTCTTACAGCAAGCGAAATCACAAAATATTCCCCGATGGTTATTATGTACGGACAATAGACAAAGTACTCAAACACCTGTATGGGTACATTCGGATCGCAAAAGCCGATACAAGCTCCGATAATACATAAATTCACACCCGCATACAATATTACCATTATAATATTGATAATGATTGCCGATCCGATCTTCGACAAGGCGGTCTTAAAGCGTCCGTTTTTTGAAGCCAATATTATCGGCAGAAAATCCGTGCTTTTTTCTTGTATAACAATGGTCGAACAGATGATTATAACAGATATGAATATAAATATGTTCGAAGCATCATATGTAAAATAGCTGTCCCAGCCTCGGGCGTTTATCGGCTCAATATGTGTTGAGCTTATGATACGATCATATACATCAATAACCTTCAGCTGATACTTATATGTATATGTGTCGGATGTTATGCCGCTCGAATCATATTCGTTCAGGTTGATCACCGCATCCCGTATCACGCTTTCGATCTTCTTCGGAAATTTATCGATGTAATCGATCTTATTAAATATTAGATTAAACAGCTGAAGATCTGTATACTCATCAGGTGCATATTTGTTTGGCAACGCTTGAGGAGTCCATGCGTAATTTCCCGCTTGAATTTGCTCGCGCGCAATTTTATTCTGCTCATTGTTGAATTCAACAATATCTTCGTATTCACTTGTCACTGATTCCGGAGCTTCAAGATAGCTGTCGAACAACGGATTTGCATATTTATGAGCTGTAATATCATAGTCATTGCGTATTTGATATGTACATACAAGAACATTCAAGGTAAACAACGATAATATGCAGTAAACGACATATCGAGTTGACAGCAGCTTCTTTATTTCATAAAATACATATTTCATAGTATTCTCCGATACGAAAGCCTGCCCACAGGCTTACGCTCATACTACAGCACCAAGCTTTTTTGCAAGCTCTGCGGCTTTGCGAAAAAAGCTTGGTGACATCCGATCATTTTCAGTTCTAACGGCTCACTTATAAGTAAAGCCCGCATTTTTACATTTGTACCTATTGCTCTCTATCCTTATTAGGATATATCAGATCATAGGTCTGATTCGCAATATCTACTCGCATTATATTAAAGCCCAAATAGGTGTCCCAGCTTGAATACTCCTCACCGTCATCGATCAAATTATTTCCATTCTCGTCATTCACGACACTATACGACGCAAACAAATAATTTCCGACAGCAAAGCTTCTCATAATTTGCATATATCTATTGGAATTTTCATCCTTTTTTTGCTCCGAAATGTATACTGTTTCCACGTTATTGCCATCATGATCACAGCGATACATCGCATCGCTAAAAAATTGGCTGCTTCCGCTCTTATTGGCATAGTTAATCTCGAAATAATCGGGATTGGACCAATATATATAATTAGTCGTCAAAAACCAACTGCTTGTCGCACAAATACCCAAATCTATAAGATTACTCCCATCTAAGTCCATGCGATATATTTTTTCGGAATGCCCATCCGCTTCAGTAACAGCATAAAAGATATATTTACCATCAGTAAGAATACTAGATGAAGGAAAACGCCCCTCGATGTGTACTTGCTTGTCCTTAAGCTCTGTGTCTGTCGAGAAGATCGATTCCGCATTTCTGAAATAAATACGTCCATCCAGTATAAAAAGGAAACCATCCTGGATAGCATCGTCATCTGTCTCGTCTATCAAGGTGACTACCTCGCCGGTCTCTATATTTACTTTTTGTATCATCCATTTGTATTCCTCATTATCGGGATTATATACATAATCCTGATAATAGTAGTATCCGTCATAGCATAAAATTTTTAAAAGTTGACCGTATGTTATTCCACTCAAAACATCCTCCTGCTTGTAAACGGTCAATTTCATGGTTTCCAAATTGTATGAGCAAAACTGTCGAATATGATTTCCTTCTTGATTTCCTTTGTCAATATACATCTGACGAATATAGACCAAATTTGCGCCGTCTATATAAAGACAGCTGATCATTCCCGCAAACGGACACGTTTGAGTTTTATGTGTACACAACGGATCCGAGCATACCGTTGTCATATTGCCGGTTTTCAGATTCAGACGCATTAACGTAGTATTAGCATTCATAAATGCATCTGTGTTACCATTAAAGAAATATAAACAGCCATCGTAATATTGGTACCATTCTCCCGAGCTAACAAAATCGTTTAACGGAACATCGTCCGATTCAACGTAAGTCCACTCCGCATCTGAGATCAGACCTCTATATCGTTCAACCTTTACCGTAGAAATATTATCACTGCATGAAGTCAACAGCACGCACACGACCATGATCATGCCGATTATCGCCCTATATAGCCTCATAGTTATCTCCTCTCCGGGTTTAGCGTTAGGCAATCAGAGATTGCCTAACGCTTGGTTTTTTATGTTATATAGTTGTACTTATTCTTCTACATTCATTATACCATAAAGCTGTAGAGTTGTCAAGCATTTTCCAAAAAGAAACCAAAAAACAGCACCATGTACAAAAATCAATTGCCACTTTTGTGCAGAGCATACAGTGGTAGAACTGAAAACGAGCTGCATATATCTGAAGTGAACCCAAAAGTTTAGACAAAAATCACATATTAAATCATTTGTGAAT
>CAYRKS010000030.1:3440-14357 GCA_964424855.1 uncultured Lachnospiraceae bacterium | reverse complement strand
TACGTTTATGAGACGAAGACCTATCTTCTTGAGCTCGGTCTCAACATTTCGTGATACCTCATCGAGGAATTTGTCGCGGTCGGTGTTGATCTCCTCGATCTCCATTGTCGCGATTACGAGACGGAGCTGACCGAAGATTATATCCTCGGCAAGCTCGCGGATATCATCGAGCTTGAGTCCGAGCATACGCTCTGCGGCGTTCTGCATTACACCCGGCTCGGTCGAGATACCGACCGTGAAGCGCGAGGGAACGTCAACGCGGATGTTCTGCTTGGAGAGTGCGTTGCGAAGGTCAACATTGATCGAGATCGGCGTAAGATCGAGAAATTCGACCGACTGGATGACCGGCCAGATGAATGCCGCGCCGCCGTGTATACACTTAGCCGAGCGCGAGGTGCCGTCCGCGTTGTTTCCGACCTTACCGTAGATTACCATTACCTTGTCGGACGGGCATTTACGATAGCGCGAGGCAACGACGATGAGCGTTGTCAAAATGAGGAGTGCGATAACGCAGATGAGGATAAGAAGGCTCGACGAGCCGTTTCCTGTGCTTACATAAGTGTTTGGCATGATTATGTCTCCTTTTTATAATATGTCAAAATTTCCGTCGTATCGGATGCGGCTCGAGGCTTTAAGCCTTCATGACCCGCTCGACCATTACAAGACCCATATCATCGGTCGATACAACTCTGACCGTTTCTCCGGTCTTCAGCGGCTCGCTCGACTGCGTGACCGCCTCGACCTCGATGAAGCGATCCTGAACGACGAGATTTATCTTTCCGCGTCCGCTGCCGTTTGCCGGGATCGGGATGTATACCTGGCCCGTCTTTCCGACAGCCGAGCCGAGCTGGATGTTTCCGTTTGACTGGAGCTTAAGTATCGCCTTCATGAGATATGCGATCCCGAAGAGCGTCAAGCCTCCGCAGACTATCGAAAGGAACACCGAGAGGACATCCGAAAGCCCGAGATCGATGAATGTGATGCCCGACCAACCGGCTATGCAGAGCATTCCGATGATACCGCGCACCGAAAAGAGGGTCAAGCCGTCGTCTCCGGTCTCGATGTCGGGTATGCCGTCTCCGTCGATGTCAAAATCGTCTCCGTCGCCGATGCCGAAGAAAAGCAGCACCGTTTGAACTATGAGGACAAGGGTTGCGGGAATGGCGATAAACGCAAAGATGTGCTGAAGCTCTGTAAGGGAATTCCACCAATCAGCCATAGCATTTCACTCCTTTTGTCATAATTTGTTGAGGCTGAAGCACGCGGTCATAAATCGCGTTCGCTCTCTGGCGTACAAGAGTCGAGTAGTAGGCGTAGATTATTATCTCGCAGGCATTCTCGAGACGCTTTCTCGCGCCGCTCATCCGCTCCTCATAGGACTCGAGCGTTTGACTTATAAGCTCACGCACGTTTTCACTGCTGACCACCAGACCGTCGGTGTCGCCGATTATCACATCGATTATTCGGCAGAGATAATCGTACAGCAGCGATTCGGGGATGATATCGTCGGTCGGATCTCCCGCGCGTCCGTTTACATAGGTGAGCAGTGCGGCGATCCGCTCGAGCTGTACCGATTCGCGCATCATATTGATTATGAGTATGCGCGCGAGCTGATCCTTGCTGTAGCGTTTGTTGTGCGCGTTTGCGACCCATCCGCGCTTAGTCCAGTTTTGCAGAGTCGAGCCGTCTATCCCGGATATCTCACGGATCTGCGAGAGCATTATACCGTCGGTTATATAGAATATCTTATTGAGAAATTCCATACCGGTGACATTGCCCATCTTCATTTTGTCCATAAGAGTTCCGGGGATCATTCGGCTTTGGATCTCAAGCTTCACTTTTTTCACTCCTTTCGCATATTTTGTGATTTTGCCCAAGCTCCGGGTTTTATGTAGTGCCGCAGCTGTCAAAGCTTCGCTTCGTACTTACACTATGATTATATCATACAATCACATGATTGTCAAGAGGTTTTACGAAAATTTTTCGAAGCACTTACAGGAATTTGTTGCAGACGCTTTCGCGATGTGATATAATATTTGCGAGATGAAAAACAATTAACTTGAAAGGTATAGGTATTTTTATGTTATCAGCAGAGGAAATGTTCGGGCTTATCGGAAGCCTCATCTGGCTGCTTGCCGGAGTCGGCGTGTTCATCGTCGGAATGAACTTTATGGGAGATGCGCTCGAAAAGAGCGCGGGCAGCAGCATGAAGCGTCTGCTCGAGCGTATCAGCGGAAACCGCTTCTCGGGTGTCGGTATCGGCGCGGGAGTCACGGCGATAATCCAGAGCTCGTCGGCGACCTCGGTAATGGTCATCGGTCTTGTAAACGCGGGCGTTCTGACGCTCATGCAGGCAGTGCCGATAATCATGGGCGCGAACATCGGAACGACGATAACCGGAATTCTGGTCGCACTCAAAAACGACTGGTTCAATATGCTCATGTACCTTTTCGCCTTTGTCGGCGTTATGATGGGCTTTTTCAAGCAGGAAAAGATAAAGATCGCGGGCAGCCTTTGCGGCGGACTCGGAATGATCTTCGTCGGACTCAACATAATGAGCAGTGATGAGGCGTTCGGAAATCCGCTGGTCGAGAATATGTTCATGGAGGTATTCAAGGTCATCGATTCCCCGCTGCTTCTCATCCTCGTCGGAGCGATATTCACGGCTCTCATACAAAGCTCCTCAGCCGCAACCGGTGTCGTTATAACAATGGTCGGTGCGGGCGTTCTTCCGCTCGAGCTGGCACTCTTCATCATCCTCGGCGCGAACATCGGAACCTGCGTGACGGCACTTCTCGCGTCCATCGGCGCAAATGCGAACTCCAAGCGAGTCGCGCTCATCCACTTCACCTTTAACCTGATCGGAACTGTGATCTTCACGATCATAATGATCATATTCAAGCAGCCGACGATCGACCTTCTCGTCTCGGTATTCCCGGGCGATGACACGATGTCGCTCCAGATGCGTGTGTCGCTCTTCCACGTTATATTCAACACGGTGACCACCTGCATACTTCTGCCCTTTGTAAAGCAGCTCGTCGATTATTCCTGCCTTGTTATAAAGGACAAGCCGGTCGCAAGCGAGACTCTCACGCTGAAGTATGTTGACGACCGTCTGCTCTCGACCCCCTCGGTCGCGCTCGGTCAGGTAAAGAAGGAGATCGACCATATGCTCGGACTGGTCGAGGAAAGCACTCGTCTTTCCTTCGTCTCGATAGACACCGGCTCACTCGAACACAGTGAGACGATACGCAAAAACGAGGAGATCATCGACTTCACGAACAGCGCACTCACGAAGTTCCTGATAAAGCTCTCGGTAAAGCTCGAGCAGAGCAGCGAGGCGATAATCGGCTCCTACTTCCACGTTCTCAACGACCTCGAGCGAATCGGCGACCACGCCGAAAACTTCCACGAGATCGGCTGCGAGATGGCTTCTAAGGGCATACGCTTCTCGGACATCGCGGACAGCGAAATAACGGCAATGCGCGACAATGTTATGCAGATGTTCGAGCTCTCGAAGGAGGCGTTTGAGGCACTCGATGCTTCAAAGCTCCCGAAAATCCACAGCCTTGAGGAAACGACCGACGAGATGAAGCGAAATCTCATCTCGAACCACTTCAATCGTCTTGCCGAGGGCAGCTGCAATGTCGAGCTGAGTCCCTATTATTCCTCGACGATCACCGGACTCGAGCGCGTTGCCGACCATCTTGTAAACGTCGGCTACAGTATCGTAAGCCCGATCGGCTCGGAAAAGGACAGCATATAAAAACACTCTGCGGATCGAAAAAAATCGATCCGCACTTTTTTATTAAAAGCTTTTATTATTCGGGAACAAATTTCGTCCTTGCCGCGTCTAATAGAGCATCGACAAAAAATTTAAGGAGAGTGAAAACGGCGATGATGTATATTTTCGGGACTGTACCGTATATCGCGGTCTTTTTCATTGCATTCCTAATGCTCGTGCTGTTCGGTATGCGTGCAAGACCCGCGGCGGCCGTATCGGTGATATTTTCGTTCGCTCTTAATCTGACGCTGACCTTCACGCTTGACCTGACCGCCATACGCTACGCATATCTGTTCCTGGTATTAGTCTGCAAGGTACTGCCCTATGCCGCCCTTATAGGGATCATAGCCTTCATACCGAACGCAAAAAATATCCTCGGCTCGGTCAGCGAGGAGAAGTCGATAAAGCCGCGAAGATTCGTTGCCTCCGTGATACTGACAACGATGCTCGTCACGATGGGACTTATTATCTACAATCAAAATCCGATCATCATCGCGAATAAGGAGCAGGAGCGGTATATCGACCGCGCGGAGCTTCGAGAGCTGCTGACCTCACACGATTTCGGCTCGATCACACTCTACATAAAGGTCGTCAGCGCAAGTGAGGAAGGCTACGCGGCTGAAGCGGTCTATTTTCCCTTCGGCGGCGAGCTCGGAGTGAGCCGCACAAGACTTCCCGACGGAAGACAGCTCGGCGAGTACTACGAGCCCTGATATGCTTAAAGCCTTCGAGTGCAAAGCAGGCGCAAAAATCGGCACTTCGACGCAAAAAAAGCGGACAGTCCTTTGACTGCCCGCCGGAAAATTTATACCTTTTCCCGAGTCTTATCCCGGGACTTTTCTTTGTCCTTTTCCTTGTCTTTATCTTTGTCCTTCGAGTCCTCTTCGTCCTCCTCGGGCTCTATAAGCTCTGCGCGAACTCTCTCGACCAGCTTTCCGTCGGTCTTGAGAACGGTTATGTGGAGTCCGTCGGAATCAAAGCTGTCGCCCTCGTTGGGAAGCTCACCGAGTATTCTCGTAACCCAGCCGTTGACCGTCTGAGGAAGCTCATCGTCATCGACCTTAAGCTCAAAGAAGCCGAAAAGCTCATCGGGGCTTGCGGTTCCCGAGATTATAAGGCTACCGTCGGGCTGAGGTGTGAGAAGCTCGACGACCTCGTCATGCTCATCCCAGATCTCGCCTACCAGCTCCTCAAGGACATCCTCGAGGGTAGCTATACCCATAGTTCCGCCGTAATCGTCAAGCACGACCGCCATATGCGCCTTTTCGCACTGGAAGGAGGTCAGAAGCTTCGAAATCTTTATATGGCAGGGGACATTCAGCACCTTACCGAGGACGACCGAGATCGGATGTCCCTCGTGATGGCACATATGATAGAAGTCCTTTTCATGGATAACGCCGATGATGTTGTCGATCGTGTCGCGGTATACCGGCAGACGCGAATAGCCCGACTCATGGAAGACATCGGATATCTCCTCAAAGGTAGCGTCCTCGGGGACTGCGACGATATCGACACGGGGAGTTATTATGTCCGCCGCCTCAACGTCATCGAATTCGATGGCCGAGCGGATAAGCTCACCCTCCTGCTCGCCGATGCCGCCGTCATGCTCCGCCTCATCGACAATGGTCATAAGCTCCTCACCGGTCATTGCCTGATCGCCGCTGGACTTAAATATCTTGGCAAGCAGCTTTTTCCAAAGACCGAAAAGGAAGTTTACGGGAGTGAAAAGCACTTTTATCACGCGGATAAAGGGCGCGATGAATTTAACAAATGCGTCGGGGGATTCCTTAGCGAGGGATTTCGGCGAAATTTCACCGAAGATCAGGACAACGACCGTCGTAACCGCAGTCGAGACCGCGGCACCGCTCGTTCCGAGCCAATCGACGAAGAGTATCGTCGCGATAGAGGATGCGGCAATGTTTACGATGTTGTTTCCGATAAGGATGGTGGACAGGAGAGAATCGTATTCCTCCGCGAGCTTCATAACGAGCTCGGCGCGCTTGTCGCCGTCTGCGGCAAGATTCTTCATCCTGATGCGGTTAAAGGTTGAAAATGCGGTCTCGGTCGCCGAAAAGGTCGCCGACATGGCAACGCAGAATAAGATGACTATCAGATAGATAGTACTGCCTTCGTTCATGATATGTAATTATTCCTCCAAAAAATCAATGTACGTCTCAAATAAAACTGAAAAAATCGAAGGACATATCAGGGGGGCACGGCATCGGGATTCGACACCGCGATAAGCAAAGCTGCTTTGCACCTCTTACATCGGGCAGGTTTAGAGCCTTCGCTCATAAAAAAGGATCACACTCACTTATGATTTATTTACCGGATCGAAGCGCAGAAATGCGCGATACGAGAAGGTATTGCTAATATTATAGCCTATCCCGAGCTTTTTTTCAATACCTTTCGTTCATTGTTTACAAATTATTTATTTCTGCTTTGAACCGATCGGAAGATGGCAAGCTATTTGGCTTTTGAGGTGATTTTGCACTAAAAAGCTCCGCTGTAGACTCGAGTTGTAAATGTGCAAACTCAAATTGTAAATTATATGTTAAAATGTCGAAACAAGTATTGACAAATATCCGGGGGGGGGTGTATAATTGTTGTACAGAATTTACAATATTATGAACACAGCGACGAAGACTCATTTCAGCCCATTTTATTTTCACTACAGGAGGAACAAATCCAATGAAAAGCAAAAAGCTTATCTCATTACTTCTTCTCGCCGCAATGCTGACCTCGACCATTGCCTGCGGCTCAGAGGGAGACGGCAACACAAATGACACCACGACAGCTGCGAACGAGGATACGACCGTTCAGGACGAGTATGTCTTCCCGACACTCGACTGCAACAACGATGCGTTCAACATTCTCAACATCCAAAATGTCTGGAGTATGTACACCTACATCGACTTCGAAGCGCAGACCGGCGAAACCCTCGATGACGCGGTGTACAACCGAAACCGCAAGGTAGAGGAGCTTTTCAATGTCGATCTCAATGTTATAGAGGATAGCATCGATAATGTACACAAGCTCGTGCGCACCTCTGTAATGGCAGACGATGATGAATACGATGTTGCATACATAAAGGGTGAGCATATCGGCGGAATAATCTCCGACAAGCTCGTCACCGATCTTTCGACCGTTCCCGGACTCAATCTCAATGAGAAATGGTGGAACCAGAATGTCGTAAACGACTGCTCCATCGGCTCGGACGGTGCGCTCTATTTTGCTATAAACGATCTCTCGCTCACTGCCTTTGACCTCACCTGGTGTCTCATGTTCAACGAGACGATGATGGAGGATATGCAGCTCGACAAGCCCTACGACCTCGTCAGAGACGGAAAATGGACCTTTGACGCACTCCACGAATACACAAAGCAGGGCGCGAACTTAAACGGAGACGAGAGCTTCACCTTCAGCGTTGACGGAAGCTCGGTCTACGGCTTCACCTCCTACAACAATATCGTTGCGACAATGATGACCGGCGCAAACTGCCGCTATACCGAAAACAAGAACGGTGAATTCTCGATAGCCTTCGAAAACGATCGCTTCTACTCCTTCTGCGAAAAGATGGCAGATCTCACAAAGACAGAGGGCGAATATCTCGAGGCAAACAGCGGAGATCAGCACTATGAAAGGATCTTCAAGGCAGGTCGCGCACTCTTCATCGGCGCAGAGATAAAGGCTTCGTCGGTATTCCGTGATCTCGATGACACCTTCGGAATCCTTCCCGCACCGAAGCTCAATGAGGAGCAGTCCGACTATTACGCATGGACTAACTTCCTCGTTCCGCTCATGACCATTCCCACAACAAACAATGACCTCGAGCGCACCGGAATAATCCTCGACGCACTCTCCTATCTCAGCACCCGCGATGTCCTCCCGCTCTACTACGGCGTTACCGTATCGCAGAAGGGTCTCAGAAACGAGGATTCGATCGAAATGCTCGATATCATCCGCGACGCGCGTTACTTTGACCCGAGCCTCGCATACGGCTGGTCTACCAGCTTCTTCTACGCGCTCCGCAGTCAACTTGTTGCCGGTGACGGAAGCGTTGCCTCGCTCATCGCAACTCACAAGGAAGCTATCACAAAGAAGATCGATGACACAATGACTCTCGTACAGTAAATATAATCCAAAAATCGTCCGCTTTTCGGCGGAGTCCGTAAAACAGTTAAACCGACCTATGATTACAGCAAGCATAGGTCGGTTTTATTCGTTGCAGTGTGGTAGTTTTGCGGAAAGGAGTCTTCGGAGCGGCGCAAAGCGGTAAATTGAAGCACTCTGTGACAATGCTGCATTTGGTATCCAATTCGGTAAAATGCAAATGTGAAGCTATGCCTGCTTCCTCAAACGCTTCTCTCTGCGCAGCTGCAATAGGGGTATTATCTTAGTCTTCTCCGCCGCCTGCAACAAATTGCCAGCATTCATCCATATCGTTTTTCTTAAAGATACAGTATAAAATTCCGTCATCGTTCTTTCTGTACGGGATTACCAACATTTGGTACTTTGCTCTTGCCATGCTACACCTCTGTCAAATCAGAGCTTGCTTAACCGAGTATATACTACCATGAGCCGATCGCATATACAAAAACAGCCACGACAGATCCAACCTGCTGTGGCTGTTAACTGTTTTATTGCTGCCACCCATGAAAAGCTGACGATTTTTTGTTTCCGTCAGAGCTTTGCGGCTTCCTTTACCGCGACGGAGTTGTAGTAGCGCACACACTTCAGGGTCTTTTCGACCATTTCGAAGAATACGACACAGCTTTCACCGGCTTCGTTTTTGTATATACCGAACCAGACATCGGGGCTTGACATAGACGAAACGCAGTGGTAACGATTAACAATCCGAGCGTCATCGGCTTCCTTTTTGAAATCGCCCGAGTATGGAGCGATAAGTGTCATCGAGCTTATGCGGACGCTGAAAAGCTCACGGAATTTACGCATCCCGTAGACCTCCATACCGCGCAACAGACCTCCGACTATCGTATATTCATACTCTATGCTGACATACATCCATGTACAGTAGACGATGAACCAGATGAGCAGCGGCAGGAAGGTTATGAGCATCGGGAGCTTGATCCCGACTGTAAAGACGAGCGCGTAGGCAATGCCGACCACTACATAGGCAAGGATCATAAGAATTCGGCGAAGGCGATATTTTCCCTCGACCCTTTTCGTGACCATGTAGTTTACAAAGCTCGTGAACTCGTTGTCGCCCGCATCCGCACCCTTTTGATATTTAAGGAGCTTTGACATTTTATCAGAGGCAGACTATCGAATTTTCGCGGTCGCCCTTGTAGGCGTTTTCGAGCAGACGAGTGAGATCGATCGCATCGTCGATGGTGCAGAGAGCAGGAGCGGCGGTCTTGTTTATGCAAGCATCGACGAACTGAAGGATCGGAGCCTGACCCGGCTGAGGCATGGTCGGCTTTATCCAGTCGTTTATGAAGGGAGCTATGCGTGCGGAGCGAAGCTTTACATCGTTTCCGTGGCAGATGAGCGTTCCTTCGGTGCCGTATATCTCAAGAACATCGGGCGAAGCGTAGGACATGAAGCCGGTCTCGGAGATACCGATAATACCGTTTTCAAACTCCATTATCGATACGGCGTTTTCATCGACCTTGGTTCCAAGTGGGGAGTTAAACATACCGGTTATGCGCTTTACCTTGCCGCCGAAATATGCGAGGTCATACATCGGATGGCAGCCGAGATCCATCATTGCGCCGCCTGCGGCATCCTTTTCCTCGAACCAATACTCGGGGAGCCAATGACCCGAAACGCCCGAATGAGCCTTTCTGCGGCGGATGGTCGATATCTTACCGAAGGCATTTGCGGCGATGAGCTGCTTTGCGAGGATGAAGCAGGGATAGAATCTCTCGGGGAAGGAGATCGTGAAGATGACTCCGGCTTCCTCTACCGCCTTCTTAACCTCGAGGCAGTCGGCGACCGTCGGGCAGAGAGCCTTTTCAGTGAAGATATGCTTACCTGCCTTTGCGGCGGCGATGATTATATCCTTATGTGCGGTGGTCGGAGCATCACAGAATACCGCGTCGATATCCTCTCTTGCGAGGAGCTTTGCGAGATCGGCTTCGAAATCCGCTCCGAGCTCGGCAGCCCAAGCCGAGCCGCGCTCGACGTTATCGTCCCACACTGCCTTTATATTGACCTTTCCGGAATTTTTGAGCTGGTTTGCATAGCCGGGCGCGTGAACGTGCCACTTGCTGAGCATTGCTGCATTAAGCATGATGATACCATTAGTCCCTGCATACGGCAAGGACTTCCTTTCCGCTCCTTCGGAGCAATGATCGCATCGATCGAATATATGACCGACGCTTGAGTCAAAAAATATTACACAATAATTATATCACAAACGTGTGGAAAATGCAATAGCTTTTGCAAAAAAACGGCAAACAAATATTTTTTTCGAAAAAAATGTAATTCGAGGGATATAACGGATATCCTCGGCGGAGAAAATCCCCATTGTGGGATATTATGTAAAATTCATTATAAAACCATTTCAGACGCTGACGATTTAATGACATATAGCCAAAATCCCTTGATTTTTTCGGTGAGGTGTGATAGAATATTCTCACACGGCGGGAAGGAATCCCGAGCGTGAAAAATCCAAAAAGAAAGCGAAAGGAAACCATACAAATGGCAAATTTCAAAAGAATGACCTCCGGCGCGCTGACCTGTCTTCTGCTCGCAGGTATAATGTCCACCGGACTTTACGCAAGATCCTACGATGATGTAAAGGGCGACTCGCCCTTTGCCGAGCAGATCGGGATACTCTCCGACATCGGAGTTATAAAGGGAACAAGTGCAAACGAGTTCTCGCCCGATGAGCCTGTCACCCGTGAGCAGATGGCTCTGCTTCTCTTCCGTCTTATGCTCGGAAAGGACAACGCGGGAAGCCTCAACACCAGTCCCTTCACCGACCTCTACGATCCGACCTATCACGGCGCGATCTCGTGGGCAAATGCCTCGGGCTACATCCTCGGAACGAGCGATTCGAGCTTTGAGCCTACCGAAAGCATAACCCTTCAGGACGCGATGACCATGCTCGTCCGCGCTCTCGGTCACAGCACGCTTCAGATGAACAACGGCTATCCGTGGACCTA
>CAYRKS010000030.1:0-3430 GCA_964424855.1 uncultured Lachnospiraceae bacterium | reverse complement strand
GGCTTGACAACGGGCTTGAAAAGCTCAGCTACACCAAGGAGCTGACCCGCTCGGAGCTTGCCGCACTTCTCTACAACGCACTGACCGCGGATTATATGATCCCGCGCACCGCCTCGAACGGTATGACCTTCTACGAGACCACAACGATCATCGAGCGCGTCTTCGGCTATGAGATCGCCGAAAGCGTTATCGTCGCGACCAACAGCTTCGCGCTGCCCGGAGTCGAGCGCGTGACCAAAAACGGCTATGTGACCGTAAAGAACGACAACGGCTACATGACCGTAAGCTTTTCCGAGCTGGGGCTTGCGGGAAGTGCCGACGATAATCTCGGAAAGAGCATACGTCTTGTTTATAAGAACGATGACAAGGCGAAGCTCATAACCGTTCTCGGTTCGACCGAGCTCGGACGGGTCGAGGTCATCGAAAAGCTCGGCTTCGGCGACAAGAATTCCCATGTCGAGATAGGCGGCGTAAAATATCAGGTCGTTGAAAAGCTCTCGGATGCCCTCTCGACAAATTCGAACGAGCTGCTCGTCTACGCATATGACAATGACGGTATTCTCACTCAGATAACGAGCAATTCCGACCTCGCAGCTCTCACCGGTGCCTTCAACGCCTCGCTTATCTTCGATGACAAGGACAGCGAGACCGCAGACCGACTGATAATCAAGCCCTTCAGCCTCGGTCAGTACAGGATAAACGGCGGCAGGATCAATATCGCCGGCAATCTCAAGCTCACAGACACCACGATAAAGGGCGATGCTCAGCCGTCAAACGGAGATCATGTCCTCTATTACTTCAACGAGACGAACAAGACTCTCGAGATAAGCTCGATCCTACCGATAAGCGGACTCGGTACCGTAACTCGGCTCACTCCCACCACCGCTACCATCGGCGGCGTTAAGTACGACCTCGGAAATTCCAAGCTCGGCATTTCGGCTTCGGATATCCATTCAAAGCTCAACGTCGGCGCAAACGTGCGAGTCGTGACCTTAAACGGCGCGATAGTCGCAATAGCTTCGGCATCCGACGCGGTATATTCGCCCTCGAGCTATCTCATCGCCGAAAGCAATCCGATCGCGGTCTTCGTAAACGGCAAGCTCGGCTATATGCTCGAGGCAAACATCGGCGGCGTTTCGCAGGAGATATTCGTCACCAACAAGACGATCGAGGTAGGTAAGGTCTACCGCTACATCACCGACGGCGCGGACAATTACACTCTCATTCCGGCAAGGCTCTCAAACGGCGTGATCGTCTCGGGCAGCTCGGAATTCGTCCAGTCCGACAAGCTGAGCAATGAGCTTGCGTACATCATCGAAAGCGCGAAGGACAGCTCGGTCATAAAGAGCGGCTCGCATTATGTCATCTCTGCGGGAAGCTCCTCGGCTATGACCTCGAGCGGTGTCGGAGGCTCTACCGTGAGCTTCGTGACCGATCAGAGCTCGATGATAGTCGTAAAGACTGCAAACGGCTATCAGGTAGTGAGCGGACGCTTCAATTCGTCGCTCAAGATAAATGACGGCGCATATATCGCCGCGATATTCGCAAACGAACCCGGCTCGGTCGAGACTCTGCGCTATCTCTACATCTCGGACGGCTCGATCGGCAGCGTCGCTTCGAGCGCAAGCAGTGTAAAGGTACTCGCACTCACCGGACGTGAGCTTATAGACGGCAGAGTTTACACGAGCTATTCCGTACTCAAATTCGCGACCGGAAAGCTCGAATCTATGCTTTCGCTCGAGGCTGACCTTACTGTCGGCAAGAACTATCTCATCGATCTCTCGGGCCTCATCTCGAGTGAGGAGGCTTCGGCAAACGGCGGCGTAGTCACCGGCTACACCAAGAGCACGATAACCATCGGCGGCGAGACCTACACGATCGACTCGAACACGATCATAGCAAGACTCGAAAAGAACGGCAGCGTCAGCTCGGCTTCGCACTCCGACCTCTACATGAAGAATGTCGAGATCACGAGCTCGAACGGCGTACTCGGATCGATCATCATTCTCGGTGAGCCGAGCTTTGATGTAAGCTACGAAAACGGCTCTGTCAAGATAACCGCAAACGAAAAGCTCTCGGGACTCGGCTCGGTCGAGCTTGTAAGCCTTTCGAAAAGGGTCGATGACAAGACTATCGAGCTTGACATAAGCGACTTCAAGGTATCCTACAGCGAGAAGAACGGATTTGAGCTGACCATCGCGATCCACGCGACCTCGGCTCTCGAGTCGGGCAGCTACACTGTCGAATTCACTCTCGATGACACCTCGGCAGCTGTCGGCTTCACGGTAAAATAATCAAAGCAGCAAATCGCCCGAGCAAAAAAGCTCGGGCGATTTTTCAGTAATGTAGATTTATTAACACTTTTATGATATACTTAAAGTAAAGGTCGAAAATGCTCGAGGGCTGTGAGGTGAAAAAATGTTAGTATCGAAAATAACCGAGGAGTGCTTGACTCCGGACATCATAGACCGACTGCTCTTTGAGGGCTTAGAGGACAGCGGCGAAACTGCCGACTGTATTATAGTACTCGGCAGTTTGAAGGCGGCAAAATATCGAGTCCCGCCCGCAGTCGAAGCGTACAAGCTCGGACGTGCGAAAAAGCTGCTCCTCTGCGGTGGAGCTGTGCGCGATTTTCCGAACGGACACTGCACCGAAGCCGAGGATATGTATAAGGCAGTCGTAAAGCTCGGAGTCCCCGAAACGGATATTATTTTAGAGAGCGATTCGCAAAACACGGTCGAAAACCTCCTCTATGCACTTATCGAATTACAGCGGCATTTTTGCATAAACAATATAAACAGGGTATTGCTCGTGACGGCGGAATATCACATGAGACGAAGCATATCTGTCGCGCGATATCTTTTTCCGCCGCACATCGAAGTCCTTCCCTGCCCGGCAAAGGATAACCACACACGGCGCAACAGCTGGACGGACACGCCGATCGGACTCGAGCGCGTCAGAGCTGAAGCGATGAAAATCGTCGGCTGTGTTAATAATCGGCTTTTCCCGGATTTCGAGATATAGCCGCAAAAAAGCCTTCGGAAAATATCCCGAAGGCTTCGTTTTTTCATATATCGATCTCAAACGGCTTGTCGATCTCATCCGAAACATACTTGCCGTTCTTTTTGCGCTGCTTTACACACTCGGTCAGGAGATATTCGATCTGACCGTTGACCGAGCGAAAGTCGTCCTCCGCCCATGCCGCGATCTCGTTATACAGCTTTTCCGAGAGACGGAGCGGTATCTGCTTCTTCTCCGCCATTTAATAGAGACTTCCCGTGTTGACGATCGGCTGAGCGTCGTGATTTCCGCAAAGGACGACCAAAAGATTCGAGACCATCGCCGCCTTGCGCTCCTCGTCGAGGTGGATCGTATCCTTTTCGTCGAGGCGTTCGAGAGCCATTTCGACCATTCCGACCGCGCCGTCAAC
>CAYRKS010000029.1:0-14969 GCA_964424855.1 uncultured Lachnospiraceae bacterium | reverse complement strand
AGAAAATACTTCTCAAAAATGCCATGAAAGGAATTATATATGCAGCCATTCAACGAAATCTGGTCTCTTGCACTCGATGAGCTTCGAAAAATCTACTCGACCACCATCGTCGATCTCTGGTTTACAAAGCTCGTGCTCTGCAATCTATCCGATGACCGTGCCGTCCTTATCTGCGACGAGAGCTACAAATACGGACTCATAAACGCAAAATACAAGGACAGCATAAGCGATGCTCTTTGCAAGGTGCTCGGCTTTCGGGTCGAGGTGCGGGTCGTGGACAAGAAGTGCAATCAGGACGAATACATCGAAAATGTTCCGATCGAAAGCGCGGCCGTCTCCTCGACTCCGACCGTTGCGGTAAATCTCGCCGATCTGCCGCAGCTCGATGCTCCCGAGACCGGCGGCGAGGTCGTTACCGAGGCCGAGCCCTCTTATTTTGCCGCGGGCGCGACCGTTCCCAGAAATCAGCCGCCCCACGACAAGTCCGCTCCCCAAATCTATCAGCGCGAATACACCTTTGAAAACTTCATCGTCGGAAACTCGAACAAGTTCGCGCACGCCGCATCGATAGCTGTCGCAAACGAGCCCGCCTGCAAGGCGAACGTCGATTCCTACGCCTACAACCCGCTCTTTATCTACGGTCCCAGCGGAATAGGAAAGACACATTTGCTCTATGCGATAACAAATCACATAAAAAAGACCCGCCCCGAGCTCAAGATCCTCTATCTCAAGGGCGAGGACTTTACGAACGAGATGATCGACTCGATCGCTCGCAAGACAACTCCGCAGTTCCGCGAAAAGTATCGCACCGCAGATGTGCTCTGCATCGACGATATACAGTTCATCGCCGGACGCGACTCGACCCAGGAGGAGTTCTTCCACACCTTCAACGCGCTCTATGAGGATCACAAGCAGATAATCCTCACCTCTGACCGCCCGCCGAAGGATATAAAAACTCTCGAGGATCGTCTCAAATCTCGCTTCGAATGGGGCATAACCGCCGATATCCAGCCGCCCGACCCTGATCTTCGTGCCGCGATACTCAAGAAAAAGGCCGAGCAGATGAATATACAGCTCACACCCGAGGTCGTGAACTTCCTCGCCGAAAATCTCAAATCGAATATCCGCCAGGTGGAGGGTGCCATAAAAAAGCTCGGCGCACTCAGTCTTCTCACCGGTACTCCGATAACGATCGAGCTTGCGAAAAATTCGATCGCCGATCTCATGACCGGCGGAGAGCCGGTCAGCGTCACCATCGACCGCATTCTCGAAAAGGTAGCCAAAAAATACGGTGTCTCGGTCGAGGATATCAAGGGTACCAAGCGTACCAAGGACATAGCCTATGCAAGGCATATCGCGATATACATGATAAGAAAGCTCACGAGTATGTCCCTTCCGCAGATCGGTAAGCTGTTTAAGAAGGACCATACGACGATCCTTTCTTCGATAAAGACCATCGAGCGTGAGCTCGGTGCCAATTCAATGACCGAGATCGAGATCGGTGAGCTTATCAAGGAGATAAAGGGCTGATTCGAGGGCTCGGAAAGCGGAACAGGGCTTTCTCGCTGACCTAACGGCGGGAAAACGGTTGATCAGGCTCGAAAATAGGGTTTTTAACATGGTGTTGACGGTTTTTAATCGAGATTGCCACAGCTTATCCCCACCCGGTTAGAAAGCCTGTGTAAAAGTCTGTGTGAAGATTAAAAAATCCCTCTTTCCACCTCGTTTTTTGTGCCTGTTGATTCGGCCGGGGACGACCCCGAATATTCCCCCGTGAACCCCCGAGCTGTCTTTGTTTTCAACAGAGGTCGTGTGCGGCAGTCTCCACATCGAAAATTTGCTGGTGGGTCGATTTCCACATCGGTTTCCACATTTTGTCCCGGAATTTCCACATCGGCCGGGGAGGACGGAAAATTAAAACATGATCTCCAGATGTGCCTGTTTAGAAAAAAAATCCCTTGAGAGCAGGAAAAAAGGGAGGTTTCCAAACTTTCCCCACCCCCTACTGCTACTACTTGTTTTAATTTTAATATTTTTAATTTATCTTTTGTTGTGTGTGTAATGTTTTTAATCTTTTTGAGGGTCGAGCAAATGCTCTGACTCGGTTTGGAGGATGAATATGAAGGTGTGCTTTAATCAGTCGGCTCTCGCGGAGGCCGTCGCTATCGCGATGGGCTGCGTATCGACTAAAAATACGATCGCCGCTGCCGGCGGAATTTTAATTAATTGTGAGGGTGATAAGGCTCTGCTCTTTTCGTATGACCTCGAAAAGGGTATGAGAGTAGAGGTGGATGCCGAAATAGAGACTCCCGGCTCGTGTATTATAGATGCTCAGAGCCTCAGCTCGATAATAAGGGTTATGCCCGCAGGCTCGGTCGTGCTTGAGGTAGGCGAGACTTGGAGGGCTAAGCTCTCGTCGGGTAAGTCGGAGTTTGAGATAAACGCTCTCGATCCGAAGGAGTATCCCACTCTGCCCGATATAAATAACCGTAAGGGCTTTAGGATAAAGCAGGGTGAGCTTAAGAATATGATCACCGGTACACTTTTCGCGGTCGCTCAGAATGACGCTAGACCTACGTTTAACGGTGCCCTCTTTAAGATAGACGGAAATAGGATAACCACCGTCGGCTGTGATACCTTCAGACTCGCTATCCGCGAAAAGGTCTGTGAGCTCGAGGATAATGAGGAGCAGCCGGTAATAGGTGAGTTTATCGTCCCCGGAAAGACTCTTTCGGAGGTGGTTAAGCTCCTTTCGGAGCCTGATAAGACGGTCGAGATAAATATCGCCAGAAAGCAGGTCATTTTCAGATTCGATGAGAGAGGGATAGTATTCTTTACGAGACTCATAGACGGTGAGTATATCGATTATGAGCGGATAATCCCGAAAAATTCGACTATATTCGTCGATATCGATTCGGCAAGCTTCTCCGGAGCTCTCGAAAGAGCCTCGATCGTTTCGGATGAGTCGGCCGGAAAGAATAAGTCAGGCGCGCGCTGCTATTTCCATGATAATAAGCTCGAGATAACCTCGGTGTCGGTCAACGGAAAGGTCTATGATGAGATCCCGACCTCGCATCAGGGAGGAGAGATCGAGATCGGCTTTAATTGCAGATATCTCACCGAGGCTCTTAAGTATTCTCAGTGCGATAAGGTTCGCCTCTCGCTCTCAAGCCCGTTCATCAGTATGATAATCGAGCCGCTCGAGAAGGATGAGAATGATACGTTCACCTATCTCGCGCTGCCGATAAAGATGCTCAAATGACGGCGGAAAGGGTCGTTTATCGAAATTTTCGAAATATCGAGGAGGCGGAGATAGCTCTTTCGCCCGGGGTAAATGTTTTCCTCGGGAATAATGCGCAGGGAAAGACGAATGCACTCGAGGGACTTTATCTTATGGCTGCCGGAAAGAGCTTCAGAACGCCGCGCGAGCGTGAGCTCGTCGGCTTCGGAAGGATGTTTTTTGAGGTCGAGCTTTTAATGAAAGACGAGCGGCGAACTCAGGAGCTTTATTTTAAGGCTTATTCCGCCGAATCGGGGAAGCGGAGAGAATGTCGGAAAAACGGCGCACCGATCGGGCGGATCGGCGAATTTCTCGGAGCCTTTCGCGCGGTGCTGTTCTGTCCGGAGCATCTTTCGGTGGTCAAGGACGGTCCTTCGGAGAGACGGAGCTTTCTCGATATCGCGCTCTGTCAGCTTCGCCCGATGTATCTCGCTTCGCTCACAAGGCATAATAAGCTGCTTACTCAGCGCAATGCGCTGCTTAAGCAGCTTTCGGAGGGTAACGGAGACAGCCGTCTGCTTGAGGTCTATTCGGAGCAGCTTGCCGCCGAGGCGGCGTTTATATATACCTCGAGGCGCGAGTATATCGAGCGGCTCGATCGGCACGTTAAGGAATTTTTCTCGGAGCTTTGCGGTATGAGCGAGCTTCGGGAGGTGCCCGAGCTGAGATATAAAAACAGCCTTAAAAGCGGTGAGCTTAATGAAGCCGAGGCTCTCGAGGGCTACAGAAGGGCTCTTACGTCCAATGTGGGGCGCGAGATCGCCGCAGGAGCGTCGCTCTACGGCTCACACAAGGATGATATCGAAATCTATCTTGAGGGGCGTGAAGCGCGTCTGTACGCCTCACAGGGGCAGCAGAGGTCGCTCTCACTTGCGATGAAGCTGGGCGAGGGAGAGATATCGCGAGAGTACTCGGGGGAGTATCCGGTGTTTCTCTTTGACGATGTGCTTTCGGAGCTCGATCCGAGACGGCAGGAGTTTCTTCTGTCGCGACTGGGGGACAGGCAGGTGATAATGACCGCCTGCACACCGCCGCCGTTTATAGGAGAGGCGAGCTTTATCAGAGTCGAGAAGGGACGGTATACTCCGATCGATACGCTCGGGTAAGGACGGATAGTGTAGGTTCTTAAGGCTTTTTTTGAGGGGGAATAGGCTTGTATATTCACGCAGGAAACAATCGGATGATCCGCACGAAGCGGATAATCGGGATATTTGACATGGACACGGCGACCATGGCGAGCGCGACGCGAGAGCTTTTGCGCTCTGCCGAAAAAAACGGTCGGATGATAAGCATAAGCGAGGACATACCGAAGTCCTTCGTTCTGACTCGGGACGGAGAGGTATATGTTTCGCAGATATCGACGCTCGCGCTGACCGGGCGCGCCGACGCGCTCTTTGAGGGAGACGAGCGGTAGAGCCTCTTGAAAAGAGTGCGGCTTTGTTCCGAAGCACTGCGCCCTCGAGGGTATCGGGAGGCAGGCTTCGAGAGGGAGAGAAAGGAATGGTTTTAGAAATAAATGTCAGAGCAGCAATTAAACAACACATATGACGAAAATCAAATACAGGTACTTGAGGGACTCGAGGCGGTAAGAAAGCGTCCGGGAATGTACATCGGCTCCACGTCGATACGCGGACTGCACCATTTGGTATACGAGATAGTTGACAACTCGATAGACGAGGCACTTGCCGGCTGGTGCGATTCGATAACGGTCACTTTACACGCGGACAACAGCGTTTCGGTACAGGATGACGGACGCGGAGTTCCGAGCGGAATGCATCACAAGATGAAGCTGCCGACGCTCGAGGTGGTATTCACGGTGCTTCACGCCGGAGGAAAGTTCGGCGGCGGGGGCTACAAGATCGCGGGAGGACTTCACGGAGTCGGAGCGTCGGTCGTAAACGCGCTTTCCGAGTGGATGGAGGTAGACAACTGCCACGAGGGAGAGAGATACACCGAGCGTTTTGAGCGCGGAAAGGTTGCGAGACCCTTCACGCACGAGGGCTCGTCGAACGGAAAGCACGGACTTTATGTTCGCTTCATGCCCGACAAGACCATTTTCGAGGAGACGGTATTTGATTACGACACGATACTGAACCGTTTGCGCGAGCAGGCGTTCCTCAACGGCGGAGTAAAGATAATCCTTCGCGATGAGCGCATACCCGAGACGGTGAACGGCGAGGAGGGCAGTCCGAGGGAGGACAAGGTGCTCTGCTACGAGGGAGGAATCCGAAGCTTTGTCGAGCATCTCAACAATGTCAGACGGCTTACGGCGGTGAATCCCGAGGTAATATATATGCGTGGCGAGAAGGGGGATTCGATCGCCGAGGTCGCAATGCAGTACAACGACAGCTACAACGAGAACATAATGTCGTTTGCGAACAATATGCACACGATCGAGGGAGGAACGCACGAGACGGGCTTCCGCACGGCACTCACGAAGGTGATGAACGACTATGCGCGCAAGCACGGGATCTTAAAGGGCGATGACAAGAATCTCACGGGAGACGACACCTGCGAGGGACTTTGCGCGATAATCAGCGTAAAGCTGACCGATGCGCAGTTCGAGTCTCAGACTAAGGCAAAGCTCGGAAACTCGGAGATGAGGACCTTGGTCGCGGGAGTCGTAAGCGATAAGCTGACCGAATATCTCGAGGAGAATCCGACGGCGGCGAAGGCGATACTCGAGAAGACGCTTGCCGCCTCCAGAGCCCGTGAGGCGGCGCGCAAGGCGCGAGAGCTTGCGCGTGACAGAAAATCCGTCCTTGAGAATTCATCGCTCCCCGGAAAGCTTGCAGACTGTCAGGAGAGGCGTGTAGACCTCACCGAGCTTTATCTGGTCGAGGGAGACTCGGCGGGCGGTTCGGCGAAGTCGGGACGAAATTCGCGCTTCCAGGCGATACTTCCGCTTCGAGGAAAGGTTTTGAACGTAGAGAAGACACGTCTCGACAAGGTATATTCAAACCAGTCGCTTATACCGATCATCCAGGCACTGGGCTGCGGTATCGGAGACGAATTCGACATTGAGAAGCTTCGCTACGGCAAGATAATCCTCATGGCGGATGCCGACGTTGACGGTTCGCACATACGCATACTGCTGTTGACCTTCCTTTTCCGCCACATGAGGCAGCTGATAGACGACGGTCACGTATATCTCGCTCAGCCGCCGCTGTTCAAGATCACACGCGGAAAGCAGACTCGCTACGCCTTCACGCCCGAGGAAAAGGATGCCTACATGGCGGAGCTCGGAAACGGTGCCGAGGCCTCGAGATACAAGGGTCTCGGTGAGATGAACCCGGATCAGCTCTGGGAGACGACGATGAATCCCGAAACCAGAACGCTTTTGAAGGTAACGATGGAGGATGCGGTCGCCTGCGATGCCACCTTCTCGATACTCATGGGCGACAAGGTAGAGCCGAGGCGCGAGTTTATAGAGCAGAATGCGGTCTATGCGACCGATCTCGACATTTAATCAGACAAGGCGAGCTTAAAAAAGCTTATCACAGATTTTTTAACATAGAGGAGAATTATTAAAGTTTTGCACAGGCTGTTTGAAAGGCTGTGCAAAACTCTGATGAAAAGCCGTGAGAGGTGAAAGCGGATTTAATTAAAAAAACAGTGTGAGAGCGGTAAAAATCGGCTGTTGAAAAATTAAATGGCGAAATCCACACACGAGTGGCAAGGTTTGTGGAAAAAGCCTCTGATATATGTTAAAAATTAAATCCTGTGGAAATCGCATCCACAAATCACGAGGTAAAAATGGAACACAAGAACGATAAAAACGAGGACATATCCTACCCCAATCAAAAAATAATCGGGGTAGAGATGAAGCATGAGGTAGAGAGCTCCTTCATAGCTTATTCGATGAGCGTAATAATGTCGCGAGCTCTTCCGGATGTACGCGACGGACTCAAGCCGGTACACAGGCGCATACTTTACGCGATGTACGAGGATCATCTGACCTACGACAAGGGCTTCAGAAAGTCGGCGACGACGGTCGGTAACGTACTGGGACGATATCATCCGCACGGAGACTCGGCGGTATACGATTCGATGGTAAGACTTGCGCAGGATTTCTCGATGAGATATCCGCTGGTCGAGGGACAGGGAAACTTCGGTTCGGTCGATGGCGACCCTGCGGCTGCATATCGTTACACCGAGGCGCGGCTTGCAAAGCTTTCGAACGACATGATGTCGGACATCGAAAAGGATGTTGTTGACTTTGTACCGAACTTTGACAACAGCCGCGACGAGCCTTCGGTTTTGCCGGCGAGATTTCCGAATCTTCTGGTAAACGGTTCGATCGGAATCGCGGTGGGAATGGCGACAAACATTCCCCCGCACAATCTGGGCGAGGTAATTGACGGTGCGATATATCTCATGGAGAATCCCGACTGCACGATAAAGGATCTCATGCAGTTCATAAAGGGACCGGATTTTCCGACGGCTGCGACGATATACGGCTCGAACGGGATATACGAGGCATATTCGACCGGACGCGGGCGTGTCATGGTACGCTCGAAGTGCGAGGTCGAGGAGGAGAAGCACCGCATAGTCGTTACCGAGATACCCTATCAGGTAAACAAGAGTATGCTCATCGAGTCGATGGCGGGTCTGGTACGCGACAAGCGCATAGAGGGAATAACCGCTATACGCGACGAATCGGGACGCGACGGAATGAGGATAGTCATTGACTATCGCCGAGATGCGAACGGTCAGGTAATACTGAATCAGCTTTACAAATACACGCAGCTCCAGGACACCTGTGCTATAAATATGCTCGCGCTGGTAAACAATGTTCCGAAGGTACTGAATCTCAAGCAGATACTCGAGTATTATGTTGCGCACCAAGAGGAGGTCGTTACCCGCAGAGTAAGGTTCGACCTTGAGAAGGCGAAGCGCGAGGCTCACATTTTAGAGGGCTTAAGGATCGCGATCGACAACATAGACGAGGTTATCGAGACGATAAAGAGCTCGGCATCCATTCCGGATGCGAAGGCAAAGCTGATGGAGCGTTTCGGTCTTGACGATGTACAGGCTCAGGCTATCGTTGAGATGACGCTCGGTCGTCTTTCCGGACTCGAAAGAAAGAAGATAGAGGAGAGGCTTGCAAAGCTTTACGAGAGCATTGCGGAGCTGAGTTCTATCCTTGCGGACGAAGGAAAGCTGAAGGGAATAATCAAGAGCGAGATGCTGGCGATAAAGGACAGGTTCAACGATCCGCGCCGCACCGAGCTTGTAGAGGCAGCTGACGATATCGTATACGAGGATCTCATCGAGCGTCACTCCTGCGTTATCACCATGACCCATGCGGGCTACATCAAGCGTCAGCCGGCGGACACCTATTCGGCGCAGAGACGCGGCGGAAAGGGCATAATCGGAATGTCCACTAAGGAAGAGGATTATGTTGAGACGGTTATGGTCGCGAACAGCCACTCACTGGTGATGTTCTTTACGAACACGGGAAAGGTACACACAAGGAAGGCTTATCAGATACCCGAGGCGGGTCGCACCGCGAAGGGCTCGAACATTGTGAACATTCTCGAGCTTGAGGCGGGCGAAAAGATCACGGCGGCGATATCGGTAAAGGAATTCACGGCGAACGAATATCTCTTCATGGTAACTCGCAGAGGCATTGTCAAGAAGACGCTGCTTTCGGAATTCGAGTACCAGCGCAAGGGCGGAAAGATCGCGATAGTGCTTGATGATGGCGACGAGCTCGAGTATGTAAAGCACACGAACGGCAGTGAGGAGGTAATCATTGCGACGCACGACGGAATGTCGGCGCGCTTTGCCGAGAGCGAGGTTCGTCCGATGGGACGCACGGCTCGCGGAGTGAAGGGCATAACGCTTTCGGAGGGCGACTTTGTTGTCGGCTGCGCGGTGGTCGATGATGAAAGATCGCTGCTTTCGATAACCGAGGGCGGCTTCGGAAAGCGATGCAAATTTGAGAATTTCTCGGCGCACAGCCGCGGAGTAAAGGGAATAATGTGTCACGGAATAAGCGAGCGTACCGGAAAGCTTGCCGGTATTTCGGCGGTCTCGGACACCGATGACATACTGATGATAACGAACGACGGAACGATAGTCCGCACGCCGGTATCCGAGATACCCTTCTACGGACGGAGCGCGGGCGGAGTCATTGCGATGAAGCTTTCTGAGGGAGCTGTTCTTGTAAACTTTGCGAAGGTTGAGAACGATGATGAGACCGAGGCTTTGCTCTCAAAGGCGGATGCCGAAGAGAGAGAGGGCGGTGTTGAAGCGGAGGACGCTTCGGAAAAGGTCGAGGAGCCCGAAGTCGAGGTCATTGAAGGCGAAGACGATCGCGACATTTAAGGAGTGAGCGGGATGAAGAAAATTATAAGTATTTTACTGACGATCTCGCTTGTAATGACGGTATCGGTTTCATGCGGCAGCAGCTATGATCCGAGCGAGCTGACGGCGGCGATGGAGGAGCTTGCTCCGAAGGCTGCGGAGCTTTACTCGGTGATCTACGGAAGCTCGATAAAGACCTCTGCGCTCGAGGAGAGCAACGGCTATTATCTTGTCACCGACGAGAGGTATCAGACTATTGCCGAGCTGAAGACCGCGATGAAGGAGGTATTTTCGGAAGGGTATATAAAGGTACTTTCGAATACCGCATTTGACGGGGTCTCTACCGACGAGGGCTCGATCGAAGCGAAGTTCAAGGAGATCGACGGTAAGCTCTATGTAAATCCCGAGGTGACGGCCGACTTTGGCGAGATGCACGAATTCGAGCTTGACAGCTTAAAGGTACTGAAGCAGAACCGTTTCAAGGCGAAGGTCGAGATATCATCGGGAGATTATTCTCAAGAGGTCATTTTAGAGAAGGAGGACGGCGTCTGGAAGCTTGACAGTGCGCTTTACTGATCCTCATAAGACTCGGGGCAGTCGGCGAAGAAGCCGCGCTGCCGCTCATTCACAAAATATAATTTTCAGGAGGAAGTCTTTATGAAAGCAAAATCACAGAAGCCCACGCCGGCGCAGATCCTCGACAAGGAAGAAAAGCGCAAGGCTATAGAGGGAGCCATAGGACAGATCGAGAAGGACTACGGAAAGGGAACGATAATGCGCATGGGAGAGGCACCCGAGCTTGAGGTCAGTGCGATCTCGACCGGTTCGCTGACGCTCGACCTTGCGCTGGGTATCGGCGGTGTACCGCGCGGAAGGATCGTTGAGATATACGGTCCGGAATCCTCGGGTAAGACGACGGTCGCGCTCCACGTTGTTGCCGAGACGCAGAAGACGGGAGGCGAGGCTGCCTACATAGACGTTGAGAACGCGCTCGACCCGGTATATGCGAAGGCACTTGGAGTAGACATTGACCGCTTACTGGTATCTCAGCCCTCGAGCGGAGAGCAGGCACTCGACATTGCCGAAGCACTTATAAGATCGGGAGCTATCGATGTTGTTGTCGTTGACTCGGTCGCGGCACTGGTAACTCAGCAGGAGATCGAGGGCGATATGTCCTCGTCGCACGTCGGACTTCAGGCGAGACTCATGTCTCAGGCACTTAAGAAGCTTTCGAGTGCGGTCGCAAAATCGAACTGTGTAATCATCTTCATAAATCAGCTTCGAGAGAAGATCGGTGTCATGTACGGAAATCCCGAAACGACTCCTGGCGGACGCGCGCTTAAGTTCTATTCGTCGGTACGAATGGAGATAAGACGTGCGGAGCAGCTCAAGGAGGGTGACGACATATACGGAAACCACGTAAAGTGCAAGATCGTAAAGAACAAGGTCGCGCCGCCCTTCAAGACTGCGGAGTTTGACATAATATACGGCAAGGGAATCGCGAAGTCGAGCGAGGTTATCGAGATCGGAATCCAGCTCGGATTTATTGCAAAGAGCGGATCGTGGTTCTCCTACGACGGACAGCGCATTGCGCAGGGCAAGGAGAACGCGAGAAAGTATCTCGAGGCTAATCCCGAGATGATGGAGGAGATATCCGAGAAGATCCGTTCGAAGCGCGACGAGGTTGAAACGCTGATGAACAAGAATTATTACGAGGACGAGGATGTTGACACCTCGGAGGGCGAAGGCGGCGACGAGGATGACGAGGAGCTTGACATTCGTTTACTCTCGGAGGATTCGGGCGACACTGACGGCGAATAATGCAGATAGAGATCATCGGCATAAAGGAGCGGCGCGGCGGTGACGAGGCACTTCTCGAGATACGTATCGGGGACGGAGAGCTTGAAGAAAAGCGAGAGCTTGCGGTCGCGGCGAAGATGCTTTTCGAGCTTGGAAACATAGCGGGCGGAGAGCTGCCGTATGCACTGAGCGAGGCGCAGTTCGATCTGCTCGAATATTATGAAAAGCTTTGGGAGGCGGTAAAAAAAGCCGCCGACCTGATCTCATACGGTGACAATTCGAAGAAGCGGCTTTCGGAGAAGCTGAGGCAGCGCGGCTTTGACCGCGACATTTCGGCTGAGGCAGCCGAATATGTCGAGAGGGCGGGGCTTATAAACGAGAGCCGTCAGTTAGAGCATTCGGTGGAGCAGCTTGCCGCGAGGGGCTACGGACCGACGCGGATAAAGCAGGAGCTTATAAAGAAGGGGATATCGCGCGAGGTGATATCCGAGGAGCTTGAAGAAAAGCTTTGCGAGATAGATTTCGACGAGATATTATCGAAGGTGATCTCAAAAAAGGTCAGTGAGGATAAGCTCGGGAGCGATCCCGAGGGGCGGAAATATTTCGACAAGATGACGGCGATGCTGGTGAGATACGGATTTTCGGCATCGAACGTTCGGAGAAGGCTGCGGGAGCTGATGTGATCGGCTTTCGGGTTTATAAATATTCGAAGCTTCGGAGGTATTCGAGGAGAGATATTCCCTTCGGATATCGCTTGAGGCGATCAGATAAAATTACATTATCGAGGAATTCAGATATATGGATAAAAAAATAAAGGTTGGATTTGTATCGCTCGGATGTCCGAAGAATCAGCTCGACACCGAGGTAATGCTTCGCGAGCTTTACGATGCGGGCTGTGAGATCGTATCTGAGGACATAGATGCGGATGTAGTCGTGGTAAACACCTGTGCGTTCATCGAGAGTGCGAAGCAGGAGTCGATCGACAACATAATCGACATTGGATGGCTCAAGAAGAACCGCGAGCTGAAGGGCATCGTTGTGACGGGCTGTCTTGCGGAGAGATATCGCGAGTCGATATTCGAGGAGCTTCCCGAGGTCGATGCGCTGCTCGGAGTCGGAAGCATACATAACATCGTTAAGGCTGTTAAGTCGGCGGCGAGCGGAAAGAAATATTCGAGCTTTGAGGACAAGAACGAGGTAAAGCTCGGCGGCGAGCGCATAATCACGACACCCGAGCATTTTGCATATCTCAAGGTCGCAGAGGGCTGCGACAACCGCTGCACCTACTGTGCGATCCCGTCGATACGCGGAAAATTCCGTTCGAGACCGATGGAGGAGCTGATCGCCGAGGCGAAGAATCTTGAGGAGCTCGGCGTAAAGGAGCTTTGCGTCATTGCGCAGGACACGACCCGCTACGGACTTGATCTTTACGGTGAATACAAGCTGGCTGAGCTGCTTGAAAGGCTCACTGCCGAGACGAGCATTCCGTGGATACGCATACTTTACTGCTATCCCGACAAGATAACCGACGAGCTGATACGAGTAATGCGTGAGAATCCGCGCATATGCAAGTACATTGATCTTCCGATACAGCACATATCTGACAATGTACTGCGCAGAATGAACCGTCACGGAGACGGTGCGCTGATACGCGACACAGTTAAGCGGCTTCGCGAGGGAGTTCCCGGTATAACGATCCGTACGACGGTGATCGTCGGCTTCCCGGGCGAGAGCGAGGAGGATTTCACCGAGCTTTGCGAGTATGTAAAGGAAGCGAAGTTCGACCGTTTGGGAGCCTTCACGTATTCACGCGAGGAGGACACTCCGGCGTATGATTTCCCGGATCAGATAGATGAGCAGGTCAAGCAGGACAGATACGACATCATAATGGGAGAGCAGAGTCGGATAAACGATGAGCTGAGCGAGAAGAAGCTCGGAAAGGTTTACGATGTGCTTTGCGAAGGATACGATCCGGTCGCCGAGATGTACGAGGGTCGCAGTGAGAGCGACGCTGCCGAGATAGACGGAAAGATATGGTTCAAGGCGGCGAAGAATTCGGTAAGCGAAGGCGAATTTGTCAAGGTAAAGCTGACCGAGGCAGTCGATTACGACTTAGTGGGAGAGAAGCTTTAAGCCGATATTATTTATCGAGTCAAAAACGAGAAAGAGGGAAATTTTATGAATTTACCTAACAAGCTCTCTATCGCGAGAGTAATAATGGTTCCGCTTTTCATGCTGGCGATAATAATTCCGGCACTTCCGGACACATGGTCGCGGATAATCGGAGCGGCGATATTCATTTTGACCGCGCTGACCGATATGCTTGACGGCATGATCGCGCGCAAATGCAACATGATAACCGATTTTGGAAAGTTCATCGATCCGCTTGCCGACAAGTTTATGATATTCGGCGCGATGCTGGCGATACTTTACAAATACGATTACATTCGTCCGGTGTTTGTATGGGTCGCGCTCATTGTGATTTTCCGCGAGCTGGCGGTCACATCGATGAGAATGATCGTTTCGAACACCTCTGGAATAGTCATTGCGGCGGCGTGGCTTGGAAAAGTAAAGACGGTCACGCAGATAATCTGCGTTGTGACGATACTGCTCGAGCCGGTTATCTTCCCGGAGACGACGGCTATCGGTTCGATGCACATTTTATCCTATGTAACGATGGCGGCAATGACTGTCATGACAGTTTGGTCGGGACTCAATTACTTCAAGGCATACTGGAAGTTCCTCGATCCGAGAAAGTGATGGGATTTTTTGAGGGACAGCTCATGAAAAACAAAAATAATAGTGTCGGATATCCGGCACTATTATTTTTATATCTATGCGTATGTGTTTGTCATGAGTCAGAGCTCTCTTCGGATGAGATATTGGCTTCAATGGTGGCGGGAGTCGGTTCCGACTGTTCCTTTTCGGGAAAGAGGCTTCCGACTATCAGGGCACAGACTATGAATATTGCGGTAGCGATATTTTTTGCGACAGCTTCGATCATTGATTTTCTCCGAAAAACGAAATAATGGTGTCGGAAAGGCTCCGACACCATTATTATTTTATTTTTTGCGAGATTTATGAATGGAAATTGTTTTCAAGGCAAGCTCAGCGGTCATTCAAAGAGAAGGCTGAAGTCAAGCTAGCATATTTTTACACCTGCGCTATTGAAGCTTATGTAATAATTCCAGTCATAGTTGGTGATAGATTCGGATTCCATAGCGGTATCGAGAGTAGAAAGGATATTTTTGTCGCTGTCACAGAGGATATCATGCGTGATCGACGTGAAGCTCCTCGCCGGTTGCGACCAAGCTCCGGTGTCCATACGGCGTTTAACTGTAATTGCGGTTTGAGTTCCATCGGAGCAGGTTTTTATGAGCGGAAGGCGATCGCTTGTAATTTAACAAACCTTTATTCACATATAATAAAGCGAGGCGGCAGACAGATGAGCTGTCCGCCGTCTCGAATTTATTGAGAGGTATTATTTCGATCGAGAATCACTTCTCAATAAAATGCTTGTGGGGATCACTTCTCGTCCGGAGCGTAGAGGGCTGCGAACTTAGTGAGTCTCTCGTAC
>CAYRKS010000028.1:0-15063 GCA_964424855.1 uncultured Lachnospiraceae bacterium | reverse complement strand
TCGCTGATCGGTAAAATGTTCGTAAGCTCTGCAAGGCTTCCGAAGGGAGATATGCGCGAGCTTTACGGTATGCTCGGACGGATAGAATATTTCGCGGAGCTCGGACAAATGAGCTTCAGCGGCTCGGATTTTCGAAAATTCAGAGCCGAATACGAGGCTTTCGGCTGTCCCGCGATACGCCACAGCGAAGGCTATCGTGAAAAATATCAACCGTCCTACCGTCTCATCGACTCGCGATATGTCCGTCTTCTTCCGCTGATATTCGAGCTGACACGCCGTGACAAGACGATTCTTGCGATCGACGGACGCGCCGCCTCGGGCAAAACGACCGCGGCATATCTCCTCGCCGAGCTTTTTGACGGTCAAGTGATACACCTTGACGATTTCTTTCTCCCCTTCGATATGCGCACGGTCGAAAGGCTTTCCGAGCCGGGCGGAAATATGCACCGCGAAAGATTCATGTCCGAGGTGGTGGAAAAGCTCGGCAGTGAGCTGTCCTATCGCGTTTTCGACTGCTCGACCGGAGAATATAAAAATGAGCCGAGAAGGATACCCGCTTCGCGGCTGACTGTCTGCGAGGGCGCGTATTCGCTCCACCCCGAGCTTGGAAAATATTACGATCTCGCCGTCTTTTCAACGATAGGAAAGGACGAGCAGAAGCAGCGCATAATTGCACGAAACGGGATGCAGCTCTGGCGGAAATTCCACGATCACTGGATACCGATGGAGGAATGCTATTTCGAGGTGACAAGGCTTCGCGAACGCTGTGATTTTATAATTTGATAAAGCTATCCGCCGATCAAAACAAAGCTGATCGGCGGATATTTTTTAATATTGACCGAGCTCTGCGGGATCGACTCTTCCGCAGGTTATCGCATCGTAGAGATATTCATCAAAGCATCCGGCGGTCGCCACGCTCTGATAGGGAGTGACCCAGAAGATATTGAGAAGCCCGAAGGTAATGATTCCGAGCAGCTCCCAGCCGATAAAGCTCAGCTCCATCACAAAAAGATCGAGCTTGTGACCGTTCATTACCCGCTTCGATATGTCTATCGCGCTTTCCGCGCCGACACTCGGATATTTCGCGAGGATATAAGAGGTCGCCGCGTAGGAATAATGCTTGACTATCCCGGGTACTACGAGAAGCAGGCTCCAGAGCCATGTATAAAGCGTGACGAGGAGCATTCCTCCGAGCTTGCGTCCGTAATTTTCCTGGAACGCGCTCGTGAACATTATATCGAGCGACGGTCTTTCATTCTTCCAAAGAAGAAGGTACATAAGATTTGCTCCGACCGATAGCGGAAGCAGCAGAAGTGCGCCGATACCCGGAACTATGCTTCCGGCAGCCGCCGAGAGCAGCATATATATCAGCGACGGCAAAAGTGCCGCTCCGTAATTCTGTTTGACCGTTTCCTTAGCGATCTCCTTGATCTCAATTCTCGTTTTCATGTAATATCCTCCTAAAAATGTAATTGTACTTGAAAACCCTCGAGTCAGCCCCGATCAATTTCGCTCTCGGGCTTTAATGCCTCACATAGCAGCTCATCGAGCAGCACCGGGTCTCCGCGCCCCTTGGTCATAGCCATTATCCTGCCCATTATCGCCTTTGCCGCCGAGGTCTTTCCGGCGCGATAAGCAGCTACCGCCTTGGGATCGGAATCGAGCGCACTTTTTACGATACCTCTTAAAAGCTCGGGATCGCGTATCTGCATCAGCTCGTTCTCGCGGACATATGTCTCGGGATCGAGGCTTTCGCCGCGCTTTGCCGAAGCGTGAAGCAGTCGGACGAGCTTTTTCGCGGTCGAGCTGTTTATCGTTCCGGCTCCGCAAAGCCGAGATACACCTGCAAGTGCCGACGGTGAAGCTATAAGCTCGCCCTCGGAAACCGACAAAAGCTCACCGAGAATGAGATTTGCAAGCAGCTTCGGATATTCGGTCTCGCGCCTTGCGGCATCGAAAAGCTCCGAAAGCTCAAGCTCTGAGATTAGCTGATCTGCATCCTTTTCGCAAAGTCCCAGCTCGAGATATTCGGCTCTGCGCTCATCGGGAAGCCTCGGCAGCTCAAGCCTTATCCGCTCAAGCTCGGACTCGTCGAGCTCGATCGGCGGAAGGTCGGGATCGGGAAAATATCTGTAGTCGTCGGCAGTCTCCTTGACTCGCATAGTCTCGGTACTTCCGGTCGAGGCATCGAATCTGCGGGTCTCCATTTTCACGGTCTGCCCCGATGAAACAAGCTCGACCTGACGGCGAAATTCCGATTCCACCGCCTTTTCCACAAAGGTGAAGGAGTTGATATTCTTCGTCTCGGTTCGTGTTCCGAGTGCCGTATCGCCTTTTTTACGAACCGAGAGATTCACATCACAGCGCAGTGAGCCCTCGTTCATCTTGCAGTCGGAAACGCCCGCGAACATCAGTATCGACCGAAGCCTTCTGGCAAAATCCGCCGCCTCCTTAGCCGAGCGGATATCCGGCTCGGAAACGATCTCAATAAGCGGAACTCCGCAGCGGTTCAGATCGATCAGTGTGCCGTTTTCGCCGTGGATCAGCTTTCCCGCGTCCTCCTCAATGTGTATCTGAGTTATGCCTATGCGCTTTGCTTTTCCCTCCGAAATTATGTCAACATGACCGCCTGTACATAGCGGACGCTCAAGCTGAGATATCTGATACGCCTTCGGGAGATCGGGATAAAAATAGTTCTTTCGCTCCTCGATCGAATAGCTTGATATCTCACAGCCGAGCGCAAGACCTGCCCTGACGGCAAGCTCGACAACCCTTCGATTCAGCACCGGGAGCGCACCCGGCAGCCCGGCACAGATCGGACAGCACTGAGTGTTCGGTTCCGCGCCGAAGGCGGTCGGGCAGGAGCAGAATATTTTTGTCTCGGTCTTAAGCTCAACGTGTACCTCAAGACCGCAGACAAGCTCGTAATCGTCGAATATGCTCATCCTTTACCTCCTTTGTCGGCTTCATAGGCAAAGCCCGCGCGATATATCGTCCGCTCGTCAAAGCTCCGTCCGATGAGCTGCATACCTATCGGAAGTCCATCCGAAGCTCCGCAGGGCATCGACATTGCCGGAAGTCCCGCAAGGCTCGCCGGTGTCGTGAAGATATCGCCGAGATATTCCGAAACCACATCGGGTCTCTCGTCAAAGCGATATGCGGCCGTCGGAGCGGTCGGAGTCAGGATAATGTCGCAGACATCGAATGCTTTTTTGAAATCCTCGCGCACAAGCTCACGTGCATCGAGTGCTTTTTTGTAATATCGATCGAAATATCCCGCCGACAGCGCAAAGGTTCCGAGCATTATCCTGCGCTTGACCTCCGCTCCGAAGCCCTCTGAGCGTGAGCGCGAATAAAGCTCCTCGACTCCCTCACAGTCCTCCGCACGATGTCCGAAGCGTATGCCGTCATATCGCGCGAGATTCGATGAAGCCTCGCAGGATGAGATTATATAGTACGCCGCAAGTGAATATTCGAGCGATGAAAGGCTTATTTCGGTCAGCCTTGCGCCGAGACGCTCGAAGAGTTCCGCCGCCTTCATTACTTCTGTACGAACATTCTGAGCGAGCCGAGTATCGGGTGCGAAAAATTCCTTGGGTATTCCGATCCGAAGCCCCTTCACTCCCGAGGCTATATCTCTCGTGAAATCCTCGGTCTCACCGACCGAGGTCGCATCGCGCCTATCTCTTGCCGCTATCGCGCCGAGGATCATGGCGTTGTCGTAAACATCCTTTGTTATCGGTCCGATCTGATCGAGTGATGAAGCAAAGGCGATAAGCCCATATCTCGAAACCCGACCGTAGGTCGGCTTCATTCCGACACAGCCGCAAAAGGCGGCGGGCTGTCTTATCGAGCCGCCCGTATCCGAACCGAGCGCATACGGAGCTTCATTCGCCGCAACGGCTGCCGCCGCCCCTCCCGAGCTTCCGCCCGGAACTCGCTCGGGATCATGCGGATTTTTGGTTCTTTTGAAATATGAATTCGCCGTGGTCGAGCCCATCGCAAATTCGTCCATGTTCAGCTTTCCGAGAAGTATCCCTCCGCGTTTCTCAAGCCTTTCGACCGCAAATGCGTCAAATACCGGAATATGATTTTCGAGCATACGCGAGGCGCAGGTCGTTTTGATCCCGCGCGTCAGGATATTGTCCTTCAGCGCGTAGGGTATGCCCGCGAGCGGATCGGTTCCCTCGAAGCTCTTCCTCGAATCGATCTCGGCGGCTTTTTTTAGAGCTCTGTCGTGAGTAACGGTGATATATGCGCAAAGCTCCTTGTCATTTAAGTCTATCTCGGAAAGATACGCCCGCGTCAGCTCTACCGATGAAAGCTCACGCGCCCTCAATGCTCTCGAAAGCTCGGAAACGGTCAATGATAAAATGTCCATAGTCAAATAAATTCAGTCCCCCTGTACCGTTCGCGGAGCGACAAAGCAGCTCTGTGAGGTCTTCGGTGCGTTTGAAAGCAGCTCCTCGACCGACAGGCACTTCTCGGAGATATCCTCGCGAAGGACTCCGGCGCGCTCATCCCGAGCTTTGAGCTCGGGCAGCTCCGAAAGCCTTTCGGCAAGCTCTATCACGGCTTCAAGCTCCGCTCCCAGCTGCGCCGCCTCGGTCGTTGTCAGGTTTAACCGCGCCAGACGCGCGATCCTTTCAATGTCGATTTCGGGTCTCATTAAATGCTCCCTTCAGATTAAAAAAATCGAGGCGGGATACCCCGCCCCGATAAATATTTTTCGAAGAGCCGGATACTCAGTCAAGCACCTTCATGCTGTAGCCGACCGTGTAGCTCTCGCCGACCTCGAGCTTTATCGCGTAAGGCTTATCCTCAAAGTTTCCGCTTTCATCAAGATGTGCCGGAAGTCCGTTCCACGGCTCGATGCAGACAAAGGGTGCCTGCTTTTTCGGCGGAGTCCAGATGCCGATCGCCTTAAAGCCGGTGAAATCGAAGTCGATACCCTTTCCGGTATTCTTGTTTATGAGCTTAACGCTGTGGCTCTTTAATTTCTTTGCGAGAAGCACATCGACATCATAGTCGGCGTAGTTGAGCTCCCACTCGTTTGTGTTCTTGAGCTTGTCGGTAACGGGAAGCGAAGCATCTATGTAGCCTCCGCCGTAGTTCGTCGTATAGATGACATCCTCATTTTCGACCGAGTCGAAAACCAGCTTGTAATCAGAGAACTGCTCTCCCTCGTTCATCGGGCAACGGAAACCGGTGTGTCCGCCGATGCAGAACCAAATCGGCTTCGAATCGACATTCTCAACCTTATATTCGGTCGAAAAGCCCTCGTCGGTTATCGTGTGGGTGATAAGCAGGCGGAAATGATAGGGATAAAGCTCGAGAGTGTCGGGGCTGTCGAAAAGCTCGTAGACCAGCTTATTCACGGTCTGCTCGAGAAGACGGAACTCCTTCTTTCTCGCAAAGCCGTGCTTGGGGAGCGGATATGCCTTTCCCTCTAATTTTACGCTTCCGTCGATAGTTGCGCCGACCGTCGGGAAAAGGATCGGAGCGTGGCTAGCCCAATATTCGGGAAGTCCCTCCCATACATATTCCTGACCGTTCTTTTTGTAGGAGATGAGCTCGCCGCCGAGCGTCGAACCGACTGCGGCAGACACGGAGGTTTTGATTTCGGTATCCATTTTTGCGCTTCCTTTCATAAATATGATCGTTGTTTTTATTGTCCTCACAACCCGAGAGCGACTGTCCTTTCGACAGATCGGTATCTCGGATCGTTTCGATTGTCAGCTGCTGTTTGAGCTGTTATTCCTTCATTCTCGGAATGTCATCGCGATCGCGCTTGGACTGCTCGGCTTTTTCCTCTGCCTCGCGGCGAATACGCTCGGCTTCGTTTTCCTCAGCCTTTATGCGGTTCTCCTCGCTTGATCTTCTGTGCTTTGCATCGCGCATTGCTTCAAGCTCCTCGAGAGTGACCTCGGTATCCATTGCGGCATTGAACTGTGCTTCATCCATGATCTCGTTTTTCATGAGATAAGCGGCAATGAAGTGGAGCTTATCCATATGCTCGGTGAGCAGCTCGGTCGCCTTATTGTACGCGGTGCCGACCAGACGCTTGATCTCGTTGTCGATGACCGTTGCGGTGTCCTCCGAGTAATTTCTCGTGGTGTTGAAATCGCGTCCGAGGAAGACCTCATCGCTGTTGTGCTCGGAGCCGTAAACTATCGGACCGAGGGTCTCGCTCATACCGTAGCGAGTGACCATGCTGCGCGCGATCGAGGTCGCACGCTGGATATCATTGGAGGCACCGGTAGAAATGTCTCCGAGGATCAGCTTCTCCGCGACACGTCCGCCGAGCAGCGAAACAAGCTCGTTTTCCATATCGTTCTTAGACTGATAGGAGCGATCCTCCTTCGGGAGCGAAAGCGTGTAGCCGCCCGCACGTCCCGCCGGGATTATCGATATCTGATGCACCGGAGTATCGGGCTGAAGGAACTTGGTGACTATAGCGTGACCCGCCTCGTGATAAGCCGTGAGACGCTTTTCCTTTTCGCTGATAACCTTAGATTTTTTCTGAGGACCGACCATGACCTTGATCGTCGCCTCCTCGAGATCGTCCATGCCGATGAGGCTCTTGTTCTTGCGAGCCGCAAGGAGTGCCGCCTCGTTGAGGAGGTTTGCAAGATCCGCACCGGTAAAGCCGACAGTGGTCTTTGCAAGCGTGTGAAGATCGACGTTCTGCTCAAAGGGCTTTCCGTTTGCGTGGACTCGAAGGATATCCTCGCGTCCCTTTATGTCGGGATAATTTACGGTTATCTGACGGTCAAAGCGTCCGGGACGCAGGAGCGCGGGGTCGAGAATGTCGGGACGGTTGGTCGCCGCCATGACGATAACGCCCTCGTTTCCGCCGAAGCCGTCCATCTCGACGAGGAGCTGGTTGAGCGTCTGCTCACGTTCATCGTGTCCGCCGCCGAGACCGGCTCCGCGGTGACGACCGACCGCATCGATCTCATCGATGAAGATTATGCTTGCGGGATTCTTCTTTGCGGTATCGAAGAGGTCGCGAACTCTGGAGGCTCCGACACCTACATACATTTCGACGAAATCCGAGCCCGAGATAGAATAGAACGGGACTCCGGCTTCGCCCGCGACCGCCTTTGCAAGCAGGGTTTTACCGGTACCGGGAGGTCCGACGAGCAGAACACCGTGCGGGATATGTGCGCCGAGCTTTGTAAACTTGGTGGGATCGCGGAGAAATTCAACACATTCCTGAAGCTCTGCCTTTTCCTCATCCGCACCGGCAACATCCTTGAAGAAGACCTTCTTCTTCTCATCCGCACCGAGCTTTGCGCGTGCCTTACCGAAATTTCCGATCTTTCCGCCCTTACCGCCGGCTCCGCCGGAGAACTGATTTAACATGAAGAACCAGAATACGATAAAGAGGATTATGACTATCGCATACGGCAGGAGGCTTATCCACCATGGGATCTCGACCGGCTCGGCTATGTTATACGCCTCGATCGTTCCGCTTCTGAACTGAGTCTCGATCATATCGCCGAACTGATCCCAGAAGGCATCGAGTGAACGGAGCTTAAAGGTGACGATGGTGTTGTCACGCTTCAGGATGGTCAGCTGATTGTCACTGTCTATTTCGAACTCCTTGACCTGTTCCTCATAAAACAGCGTATCAATGTCGCTGTATATGATCCTCTCGCTCTGCTGATTTCCGAAGAGAGCGGCAGTCGCCACAAGTATCACGGCTATCAGCACAACATAGAAGATCAATATCTTATAGTTTGATTTCATAATTACCTCTCAACTTGAATTTTTGCCGTAAGAAGCCCTTTGCGACTCACTTTCCGCTGTAGACCTCCGGACTCAGAACTCCTATGTAGGGGAGCGCACGATATTTTTCATCATAATCGAGTCCGTAGCCGACAACGAATTCATCGGGGATGATCTTGCCGGTGTAGTCGGGAGTGAGGCTCACCGCCGGATCACGGCGCGAGGGCTTGTCAAGCACGGTTGCTATTCTTACACTGCGCGCGCCCTTGTTCTTAAGGTAGGTGGTGAGATACGAGAGTGTGCGTCCGCTGTCGATTATATCCTCGATTATAACGATATCGATGTCGGGAAGATCGTTTCTGTAAAGGTCATAAACGATGTTTACGGTTCCGGAGGATTTGGTTCCGGCACCGTAGGAGGAGACCTTCATGAAATCGATCTCGACCGGGATGCTGATCTTCTTCATAAGATCGCCCATAAATACTACCGAGCCCTTGAGAATGCAGAGCAGCAGCAGTCTCTTTCCGGCATAATCGCGGCTGATATCGTCAGCAATGCGAGTGGTTATTGCGTCAAGCTCCTCCTCGGATACGAGGATTTTTTCAATGTCCTTTCTCATGTCAAACCTCATTGTAATAATAGATTAGCGATACTGTGCTATCGCCGATATTTTCATTTTTATGCTCGTCTTTATGCTCGTCGCTTTTCGGCGCGGAAGCAATCGGTCTTGCACGGTCGGCACAGGGGAAGCCGGGAACCCAGATTATCCCGTCGCCGTCACAAAAGATCGGAAGACTTCTACGCTTCCTTTCGTCAAATCCGCGGTCGTTGTAGAGCTTCTTAAGCCTGCGAGTCATTTTGCCGTAGACATAAGAATCTCCGCTGCGCCGTGAACGCACGAACAGCATATGATTTATTGTATCAGAATTTAATCTGATCTGCATTGATAAATTGTAAATTTTTTTTAGCTTTTCGTTATCTTTTTCATTCTGCTCGGTATTTTTGCCATCAATTGTCAAAAGCACCGCAAAATCCGGCTTCTCGAAGCGATTTATACCCGGATGAAGCTCGAAGGAAAACTCGACCGTCTCCCTTTTCGTCTCGCGCGTGAAGCAAAGCTTTCCCGATTCTATCCGCGCAAAAACGCGGGCGGGCAGTGCGGCTTCACCGCGTCCGGCGCGGCAGAGCGAGATTATCGAGCGGATGTGTACGCTCTCGAGCATCGAATCCGATATCTCGGAATAAAGCCGTGTCAACGCGCGTGAGGCTACCGCCGAAGGTGCCTCGGCGATCCTTTTCGCGCTCGGATCGAGCATAAATTCGCGCAAAAGCTCATCTGCGGCATCGCGGATATATTCATCGTCCTCACGTGCCAGCGACGAGAGCCGCGCGGCAGAGGTCAGAAATGACGGATTGAGCTGCTTTATACCGGGGATAAGCTCATGACGGATATAATTTCGAGTGTATGCCGTATCATCGTTAGTGCTGTCGTGAACGAAGGCTATCGAATTTTCTCGGCAGAAGCCGAGGATATCCTCCTTCGAGACCAATATCAGCGGGCGAATGACTCTGTACTCGCCGAGCTCTCTCACGGGCGGTATCCCGGAAAGTCCGCCGATACCGCTGCCGCGGATCAGATTGAAGAGCAGTGTTTCTGCATTATCATCGGCATTGTGTGCAGTTGCGGCGATATCAAGCCGCAGATCATCGGTCAAAAGCTTTGAAAAGCAGCTATATCTGAAATCCCGTGCGGTCTCCTCGACTCCGCGTCCCGAAAGCCGCGCAAGCTCGGGGATATCCGCCTTGACAAGCTCAAATTCGATACCGAGCGTTTCGCAGACCTCGGCGCAAAAGTGCGCGTCGCGCTCCGCCTCATCACCGCGTATGCCGTGATTGACATGGACCGCCTTCAAAAAAATCCCGCGCCGATCGCATTCGGCTTTCATCAGCCTCAAAAGTGCCGAGGAATCAGCTCCGCCCGAAAAGCCGACGAGAACTCCGTGCGCATTTTCGAGCATATCATGCTCATCTATCGCCGATCGAAGCTTTTTTGTGATATTTTCAGCCAGCTCTGAATTTTTCAAGCCGTTTCCTCCGATCAGTTCGCTCCGACCTCTTCGGGCGCAAGCGAGGTGAATTTCGTAAACTGTCCGAACCAGCCCATCGTGACCTTTCCGGTCGCTCCGTGACGGTTCTTTGCGATTATTATATCTGCGACATTCTGCTTTGTCGGATCGTTTCCGTAGTAGTCGCGCGAGAGGAACATAACAACATCGGCATCCTGCTCGATAGCTCCCGAGTCTCGAAGGTCGGAGAGCATCGGGGTCTTGTCGGTACGCGATTCGGGGCTTCGCGAAAGCTGTGCGCAGCAGACGAGCGGCACCTGAAGCTCCTTTGCGAGTATCTTGAGGTTTCGCGAAATATCTGCGACCTCCTGAACACGGTTGTCGATCTTTCGATCCGACTGCATGAGCTGCAAATAGTCGATTATGACCAGCCCCAGATTCTTGACACGGCGGAGCTTTGCCTTCATTCCGGTGGCGGTTATTCCGGTCGTGTCATCGATGAGTATATCGCACTCGGAAAGTCCGGCAGAGGCGTGTGCGAGCTTGTCCCAATCCTCATCGGTCAGCTCACCCGAGCGTATGTTATGGCTGTCAACCAGTGCCTCACTCGAGAGCATACGCGAAACGAGCTGCTCTGCCGACATCTCAAGCGAAAAGATGCAGACCGCTTTTTTGGTCTCACGCGCAACGTTCGAGGCGATATTGAGCGCGAAGCTCGTCTTACCCATACCGGGACGCGCTCCGATAAGAATGAGGTCGCTTTTTCCCATTCCGACCAGAACATTGTCGAGGTCGCCGAAGCCGGTCGGAGTTCCGAGTGTTTCGGCGCGATTTTCCTTCAGATCGTGCAGATGCTGATATGCCGAGACGAGGACATCGCGGATGTGGAGAAAGCCCTTCTGCTCGTTTCCCTCGGCTATCGAAAATATCAGCTGCTCGGCGTTTCCGATTATGTGTACAACATCATCCTGCGCCGCATATGCCGATTCGGATATCTCCTCGGAGGCGGTGATGAGATGCCGCAGTATGCTTTTGTCCTTAACTATCTGCGCATAATCCGCAGCATTTGCCGCCGAGGGAACGACTCCGACGAGGAGCTTTACATACTCCTCGCACTTCTCCTGCTCGAGTACACCGCGGTGTACGAGCATATCTATGAGAGTGACGACATCTATACTTCGGTTTTGCAGATAGAGGTCCTGCATTGCGAGATATATCTCGCGGTGATTGTCAACGTGAAAATCATCGCTTTTAAGTATCCCCGCGATGATATTAAAGGTTTCGGGGTCGATCAGTATCGAGCCGAGGACCGACTGCTCAGCCTCCAGCGAGAAAGGCAGCTTTCTCGTAGAAAGAATGTCCGGCATGACTTATTTTTCTTCGGTCACAACGACATTGATCTTGCCCATGACCTCGGAGTGGAGCTTGACCTCAACGGTCGTCTTTCCGAATGCCTTTATCGGGCTGTTCAGCTGGATCTTGCGCTTGTCGATGACGATGCCGAGCTGAGACTTGAGCTCCTCGGATATGTCCTTTGAGGTGACCGAGCCGAGCATAAAGCCGTCCGCGCCGACCTTGCCCTTAAAGAATATCTGAGTGGACTCGAGCTTTGCCGCCGCTTCCTTGGCGTTTGCAAGCTCGACCTCGGCCTTGTGCTTTTCGGATGCCTCGCGTCCCTTGATCTCATTGATTGCCTTATTGTCGGCGATTATCGCGAGCTTTTTGGGGAGCAGAAAGTTTCTTGCGTAGCCGTCGGAGACCTCGACGAGCTGTCCCTTCTTTCCCTGTGCCTTTACATCCTGTGTGAGTACTACCTTCATTTTTATTACCATTCCTTCCCGCCCCTTTTCGGGGCTTGTCTGATTTTATAGCTTTTGGAGACTCGAATTTTTTCGAGCCGTTTTTTATTTTTTCTTCATATAATCGTCGATCGCAGCCTTGAGACTGTTTAGAGCGGCGGTCATCGAGACGTTTTTGAGCAGTGCGCCCGCCGCCTCATAGTAGCCTCCGCCGCCGATCTTTTCGAGTATCAGCTGCACGTTGACATTTCCCGCCGAACGCGCCGATATGTGAACGCTGTCGTCTATATGGACGAGTGCGAAGGATGCCATGACTCCCTCTACCGAGAGAAGCTTGTCCGCCGCCTTTGCCGCGGCGATCCGATCCTGCGGGCTTCCGTCGCCATCGCTCATCGATATCGCGAATATCTGACGATATGTCACGACATTCATCGAGAATTTTGCTTCGCGCATAAAGTCATCGAGATCGGACTTGAAGAACAGCTGAACCTCTGCGGGATTTGCCCCCTCCGAGCGCAGATAAAGTGCCGCGCTGAAGGTGCGAACACCTGTGTTGCGCGAAAACTGCTTTGTATCGAGCAGCATACCGCCGTAGAGTACATCCGCCTCCTCGCGATGGAGCGCACCGATCGGGAGCGACTGCTCGAGTATCTCTGCGACCAGCTCGCAGGCAGATGAAGCCGACGGCTCGATATAGGTTATAACCGGCTGACGAGCATAATCCGCAGTCTTGCGGTGGTGGTCGATTATCGCGATAGAGCCGACATTCGAAGCTATGTCGGGAGCCTCAAACTGAGCCGGATTGTTTACATCGACTATAACGAGCAGAGTGTCCGAGTGGATCATATCCTGCCCGACAAGGCTGTCAACGAATATATCCGAATATTCCGGGAGGCTCGCAACTCTCGATATCGCCTGCTTTATATTGGGGTCGGAGCGGTTCACGACGATGTTCGCCTTAACTCCGCAGAACGCGGCAAGTCTTGCGATACCCACACAGGCACCGATCGAGTCGTAGTCGGGATTGCGGTGTCCCATTATGAGGACATTGTGAGACTTTGCCATATTGAGCGTCAGCTCATTGGCAATGACTCTCGCACGAACCTTTGTGCGCTTTTGAACGGTCTTTGTGCGTCCGCCGTAAAATTCGGTGTTGTGCGCGTTTTTAACAACGACCTGATCTCCTCCGCGCTGAAGCGCGAGGTCGAGTGAGGCGTGAGCGTCATGATCCTTATCCGAGAGAGTTCCGTGAACGCGCGAGATTCCGATGGAAACCGTTACCGGCATACTTCCCTCTCCGATGCGCACCTCGCGTATGCGGTCGAGTATATCGAACTTTTTCTCGATAAATTCATCGAGATATCTCGCCTCAAAGACGAAAATGAACTTATCGCGCTCGTATTCCTTTAATATTCCGCCGACCGAATCCGCCCATGCCTTGAGGATATTTTCGACCTGAGCCGAAGCGGAGCGGTATTTCTCCTGAACGAACTGCATAAGCTCGTCGAGATTGTCGATCATCACATATGCGATTATAGTTTCCTCATCGGCAAGCCGCTTTGCAAGGCGGCGAAGCTCGGTACGCTCGTTCCAAACGGTTATAACATAATTTTTCCCCTGCGCGGTTATGCGATAGCCCTTTATTCGGAATATTCGATCATAGGCAAGAGCCTCGACTCCGTCAGCCTGATCGTTGTCCTCGGGCGACGAATTCGTCTCGGCGAGTATTTGCTCCATATTGACGCTGCAAATGCTGTCGATATGCTTTGCATACAGCACGTCGCGCGGATTTGCCGCATGGGTAAAGGCGTTGTTGTACCAGATTATCCTGCCGTTCTCGTCGCAGATAACGACCGGAAGATAGAGCTTCAGGATAAAATCGAGCGTTATGTTTCCGAGGATCGGAGATATCGTCTCATCATCCGAAGCCGTTCTGAAGCTGAAAAAGCCGTAAAGCCGTCCCCCGAAAAATTCGGCGAGCAGCAGGCATACGAGCATAACTCCGCCGGTTATTATCGGATCGAGCTCGGAATATTTCATTAAAAGCGCAAATATGATCATAAACGCGGCGGCTATCGCCGTATTGACGATCAGCCTCGGCGGTATGCCGAGCTTTTTTGAGGGTTTACCTGACATTGTGCTTTACTCCTTTCGATCATTTGAAGCATCCTTGTATCTTAAAACATCCTTCCGTCTGAAGCTTTCCGAGAAAATATCTATTATCCCGTTTGCCGCGAGGATCATAATCACGCCGAAACGGTTTATAAACAAAAGCATGACCGTCAGCAAAAGCACCATGATGCCTCCCGGGCGTATTTTGAATTTGAGTCCGAAGAAGCTCCTGCCCTTACCGGTGATCGAGCCGAGCGCGGCGCGTATTCCGACATACACCAGTCCCGGGCAAATGAGCAGCAGAATATTTTTCGCGGCGATCACCGCAATGAGCGAATCATTTCCGCCAAAAAGCATTACGAAGCCGTAGGCAATCGCCGCGACTGCCGCGGTAACGGTCGATAGCTCTATCCTCCAGCGATATTTTATCCGCTCGACAAAGACATCGAGACCGATCTCGTCATTCTCATCGATCTGGATCGGAACATATTCGATCTCCTCATGCTCCTCGACCGGCAAAAGCTTGCTGTATCCGAAAACCGCCGCAATGACACGCGCCGCGAGAGTCGTAAGATATGCTTCGATGAGCATTTCCACTCCGATTATACCTATAAACAGCTGATTCATGCTTACCGCAAGGCTTTCAAGCTCGGCATTTCCAAGCTTGAATATTCCATTGGTATCCTTGATATCTCTCACGAAAACTCGGGATACCGCCGAGACGGTTTCGCGTATCGAAGCAATATCTATCCGTCCGAAATCCGCTTTTACATATGTCAGCATCAGCGCGAAATATGCCGCGACACCGAGAAATGCCATCAGCGCGATAGTCGAGCTGAGGCGCATTCTGAACCTGACCGCTATGCTGTAGCCCGACGCAAAGGCGAATATCCGCATGGCGGGACGCATACAAAAAATAAAAAACAGCGGCGTAAATATACCGAGCTTTAACCGGCAAATAACCGAGACGATATTCGGGGCGAATATATAAATCCCACCGAGCGGAGCATCCTCGGAGATGAACATCACAGCCGCCGTGGCTGAGCCTACGATATTCAGGAGCGTGAACACCACTCCCGAGGTGCGGAGCGAATATACCGTGATAAACACCGATACAAGCATCAAAATCCACCACTTGAAGCTGTAAAAAGCCTTTTGCGGTTCTTCTCTTCCGAGCATCCGACTCCCCCTTAAGCTCATACTTGGATATAAAACCCCATAATAAATATTATAGCATCTTTTTCGGCGTATGTCTATACCTATTAAGTAAATTTTCTGAAATTTCAAGATTTTTTAATCCGCCGCCTTGAATTCATCGGCATCGAAACGCGGAAATTTCGATCGTGCAGGAA
>CAYRKS010000027.1:0-15084 GCA_964424855.1 uncultured Lachnospiraceae bacterium | reverse complement strand
GACGTAAGCATTCAGAAATCACCTCGCATTTTTGAAAAAGACGGCATTTTCAGACGCGCTTTTCGCATATCTCGCGCAGATCGGCAATGAGGTTTGCCGCCGCCTCGTTTGTGCGCATAACTATCATTATCGTGTCATCTCCGGCAACGCTTCCGACGATATCGTCGCGCCCCATCGAATCTATCGCGAGAGCCGCGCCCTGTGCCATTCCCGAGCAGGTCTTTACAACGGCGATGTTGTTCGCGCTGTCGATTCCCGTGACCGTCTCGACAAGGAGATTGCGGAATTTTGTGCTGATGCTGCTTTCCTCACGGTGGGGAAGGGCGTATTTGTACTTTCCTCCCGCTCCGGCGACCTTTACGAGCTTGAGCTCGCGTATATCGCGCGAGATCGTCGCCTGTGTGACCATATAACCCTTGCTCTGGAGCCTTGCCGAGAGCTCCTCCTGAGTCTCGATCTCGTGCTCGCTTATGAGCGAGATTATCTCGTTTTGTCGATTATACTTCATTATATTATATGACCATTCCTTTCTTTCAATTACGCTGCTTCAAGGAAAAGCTTGATTACGGCTCTATACCGATCGGAGCGATCAGTTTTCTGCCATTTTGTGGCGCAGCACCTCGTAAAAGCCGCCGTCGCGAAGCCTTATGAGCTTTACACGCTCGGGCGCGCGTCTTATCGTCACACTTTCGCCCGGGACAAGCTCCGCACATTCGCTTCCGTCGATGCAGAGCGTCAGAGCCTCGCCGCCGCGCGTTACGTTTTTGAGCGTCAGTGTCGAATCGGCGGAAAAAACTATCGGCTTTGCGTTTAATGAATGCGAGCAGATCGGCGTTGCGATCATTGCGTCCATCCTCGGATCGACAACCGCACCGCCCGCCGAGAGCGAATAGGCTGTCGAGCCGGTCGGAGTCGAGATTATCAGACCGTCCGCACGATAATGATTTACCGGCTTTGAATCGCAGTAAAGCTCGATCTCGACCATGCGAAAGAGCGAGCATCCTCCGAGGACCGCATCGTTTATCGCGAATTTCTTAGCTCCGCGGTCAACGCTTATCGTCATCCGCTCCTCAATGTTAAAATCCTTCGCGACCAGACGCTCGAGCAGTGAAAGCTCACTCATCTCAAGCTCCGCCATATAGCCGACTCTGCCGAGATTTATCCCGAGCAAAGGTATTCCAGCCGGGATCGATAGGTGTGCCGCCTCGAGGATCGTACCGTCTCCGCCGAGTACGATCATTGCCTGCGGCTCGGTCGAGAGCCTTTCGAGCGGCACCGGCTCGACATTCGGACATTTCGGAAGATATTCCGAAAGTCCCTCGGGAAGGAGGAGTCTTACGCCGCTCAATGCGCCGATCACCTCGCGAGTGGCGCGGAGCTCGGGGTCTTTATCTGGGTTGGGGTAAATTCCAATTGTGTCAAGCTGTGAATCCAAGATCATCCCTCCGGAATTATTTTTCGAAAACTATCCTTCGAATGCTTTGCACATCGAAGCCGCCTTCGGAGTCAAAAAGCGCGAGATATTCACGGTTTCCGTCCCCTCCCTCGATCGGTGAGGGGATAAGCCCCGCGCATTTGAGCGCATTGTCGGCGGCAAAGGCGATAACGCGCTCAATCACCTCGACATGATGCTCGCGGTTTTTGACTATGCCGCGCTTATCGAGAGCCGCACGTCCCGCTTCAAACTGAGGCTTTATCAGCGCGATAAAGCGTCCGTCCTCAAAAAGTATTCCCCTGACGGCGGGGATTATCAATGTGAGCGATATGAAGGATACGTCGCAGACCACCAGTCCGCATTTTCCGCCGATATCCTCGGGGGAAAGATAGCGTGCGTTCATCCCCTCGAAGGAGGTGACGCGCGGATCGCTTTCGAGCTTTTGGTCGAGCTGTGAGCGTCCGACATCTATGCAGCGGACGCTTTTTGCGCCGCGCTGAAGCAGACAGTCGGTGAAGCCTCCGGTCGAGGCTCCGACATCCACAGCATCGATTCCCTCGACGCCGAGTCCGAAGGAATCGAGTGCAGCCTCGAGCTTGAGACCTCCGCGGCTGACATATTTCAGTGAATCCGAGACGTTTATCGAATGCTCGGCAAGCTCATCCAACTGCTCGGACGGCTTTTTTGCGAGCCTTCCGTCTATTGTTACTCCGCCCTCGCGGATGAGACGCTGTGCCGCCTCACGGCTTTTTGCGTATCCGCGCTCGGAAAGATATATATCGAGTCTCATTTTTTCAGAAGGTCGGCACCACGAAGGGGATAAAGAAGCCGAACAGTGCGCCGACAAGCACCTGGAGCGGGGTGTGTCCGATAAGCTCCTTGAGATGCTTTTCGAGATATCGTGTATCTCCCTTTGAAAGATCATCGGCGATGTGATTGAGAACCTTCGCCTGCTCTCCCGCGGCACGTCTGACTCCGGCTGCATCGTACATTACTATGAAGGCGAGAACAAATGCCAGTGCAAAAGCGATGGATTTTGTCCCGTAGAGCTTAGCCGTTGCAACGACCATCGCGCAGACGGTCGCCGAATGTGATGAGGGCATACCGCCCGATGCCATGATGACCGAAAAGCTGAAGGCGTGGTTTCTTATAATATATGTTATGCACTTTATAAACTGCGCTCCGAACCAGCCGATGAAAGCGCAGACCAGAACGTAATTTGTAAATAAACCTTTAATATAATCCATTATATACAGTTTTCCTTAATTATTGCGTGAAAGCATGGCTCTCGCAACTGCGGCGAGTCGATCTCCGCCCTCAAAGGCTTCGACCGCCTTCACGGCTTTTTCGGTTAGCTCGGCGGCATATTCGCGAGCCTCGGTTATCGTCATGAATGAAAGAAAGGTCGTTTTGCTCGATTTTTCATCACTGCCGATCGGTTTCCCGAGCGTTTCCTCGCTTCCGATGACATCGAGGATATCGTCCTCGACCTGGAAGGCGCGTCCGATCGCAATTGAATATTCGCGTGCGGCTTCAAAAAGTGCGTCGCTTGCATTTCCGGCGATACAGCCGAGCAATGAGGCACAGGTTATCAGCTCACCGGTCTTGAGAGTCTGGAGCCGCTTGAGCGTATCGAAGCCGAGCTGCGTTTTTTCGCCCGCAAGGTCAAGCACCTGACCGCCGATCATGCCGGCGGCTCCGGCAGCCTTGGCTGTCAAGGCTACCGCGCGTAGATTTTGCTCGGCGGTGGCATATTGATTTCCCGAGAGCAGCTCAAAGGTTTTCGTGAGCAGTGCGTCTCCCGCCAAAAGCGCGTTGGCATAGCCGTAGACCATGTGATTCGTGGGCTTTCCGCGCCTCAGCTCATCGTTGTCCATACAGGGAAGGTCATCGTGTATGAGCGAATAGGTGTGGAGCATTTCTATAGCGCAGGCGTAGGGCATTGCGCACATTTCGGAACTGCTCGGGTCGGATTTTTCGTTTATTGCCGCGAGACGGGCAAATTCAAGCGTCAAAAGCGGTCTGAGTCGCTTTCCGCCCGCCATAAGGCTGTAGCGCATCGAATCGAATATAACTCCGAAATCGGGGTCGGTATCGGTGATATAGGCCGCAAGAGCGGCTTCAAGCTCTGCGGCACGGCTTTTCATGAGCTCATTCGGGTCTGTCATTTTCGTTCTCCGTCGGTACGAGACTGTCATCCTCGCCGCTCGTGAGGAGCTTTACTCTCTGCTCGGCTTTATCGAGCCTTGATGAGCAGAGCTTTACCAGTCCGACACCCTCCTCGAAAAGTGCGAGAGATTTGTCGAGCGGAGCGTCTCCTCCGTCGAGCGCACGGACTATCTCCTCGAGCCGTGCAAGCGCGGACTCAAAGCTCGGTTCTTTTTTCTTGTTCATCTGTTTCCTCTTTAATAATTTTTGCTTCGCCGTCGATAATTCCGTCCGAAAGGCGAAGCTTAAAGCTCTCACCCGTTGAGAGCTGCTTTACGCTCTTTATCACCTCGCCGCTTTCGCGAAATACCGCCGCATAGCCGCGCGAAATGACTGCCATCGGATTCAATGCTCCGAGCGAGGCGGTGAGTGCGGAAAAATCCGCGCGCTTTGACGAAAGCTCGAGCTTCATTGCCGCCTCCAACTCATTTGCGAGAGAGTCAACGAGCATACGCTTGTCATCGACAAAGCTCTGCGGTGTGGTCAGCGCACGGCTTTTTGAAAGCTGCGAGAGGGTCGTTCGGCTCTCTCTTATGCGCTTTTCGAGCGCGAGCCGCATATGCGAGGTTATATTGTTGATCTTGCGCCTTAGCTCGGATTGCTCGGGAACGGCAAGCTCCGCCGCCGCCGATGGCGTCGGCGCACGGAGATCCGCGGCAAAGTCGCAGATCGTGAAATCGGTCTCGTGTCCGACCGCCGATATGACGGGAATATCGCTTGCCGCGACGAGCCTTGCGAGGCGTTCGTCATTGAATGCCCAAAGATCCTCCATAGAGCCGCCGCCGCGTCCGATTATTATCAGATCTACCCGCTCACTCTGCTGCATATTGAAAAAGCTTATGCCCTCGCAAAGCTGCTCGGCGGCTCCGTCTCCCTGAACGAGTGACGGATAGATTATTATTTCGGCGAGCGGAAATCTCCGTCCCAGCACGTTTATCATGTCGCGTATTGCCGCGCCGGTCGGCGAGGTGATTATACCGATGCGGAGCGGAAGCTTCGGGAGCGGCTTTTTAAGCTCGGGCGAAAAGAGTCCTTCGGCCTCGAGCTTATTTTTGAGCTGCTCAAAGGCAATGTAAAGTCCGCCGATCCCGTCCGGCTCGAGGTGATCGACATATATCTGATACTGCCCGGTCTTCACAAAGGCGGATATCCGCCCGTGTATAATGACCTTCATCCCGTTTTCGGGAATGAATTTCAGCTTTTGTGCCGAAGAGCTGAACATAACCGCCGAGATCACACCGGTCTCATCCTTGAGACTGAAGTAAAAATGCCCGGTTCGGTAGTGATTTGTGAAGTTGGATATCTCGCCTCGAAGGTAGATCGTCGAAAGTATGCGGTCTGAATCGAGGAGCTGCTTTATATATGCGTTTACCTGTCCGACCGAGAGTATCGCGCGGTCATCGGCTGCGCTCAAGCCTTGCCTTGCCAAAATCCGAAGCCCTCCTCCTTTGCCGCGGTGAGGATAGCTATGCCTGCGGCATTGTCGCTCGAGAGCTTGGGCTCGGAAAAGTAGAGACTGCATTTTTTACCGAGCTTTGCGGTCAGCATTTTCTTGAGGATCGAATTGCTCATGACTCCTCCGGCATAGAGAACCGGAAGCCGTCCGAAATGCGCCTGCGCGTTTTCGGTGAGCTTTATAAGCGTGCGTCCCACAAAGTCGAATATATACGCCGCGACATATTCCTTTGAACGACCTTCATCGATAAGCCGCTCGACCTTGTTTTCAAGTCCCGAGAGGTTGCAGCCGCAGTCCTTTACCGAGATGGCGGAGCGTTCAATCGATTCGGAGTTTTTGAGAGCCAGAGCCTCGAGCTCGGCTCCGCAGGGAAAGCTCAGACCGAGCTTTACGCCGGAGCGGTCGATCGCCTGTCCGGCATTGAGATCGAGTGTTCCCCCCGCAAGCTTGATGTCAAATATGCGATCCTCCTTGCGTCTTATCAAAAGCAGCTCGGTCGTTCCGCCCGAAACGTGAAAGGCGAGAAAATCCTGCTCGGTGAGCTCGACGGCTCCGCTCGACCAGAGCGCGGCCATAACATGACCGGTCTGATGTGAGAATTCGTGGAGCGGCTTTCCGCTTCCGTGAGCGAGAGTCGAGGCAGCTGCGAGTCCGACCTGAAAGCAGGGCATATACGAGCCTATGACATCGCGCGGCGCATTCGATACGCCTATCGCGCGGACATCCTCGGCGGCTATGCCTTCAAAGGCTCTGGCGGTCACATCGCCGAGATTTTTAACGTGTGCGAATACCGCGTCCGACTGTCTGAGTCCGCGCTCTCCCTCCGAAACCTCGAGAAGCTGCTTTACGTTTGATATCAGCTCTCCGCGTTCGGCATCGAAAATTGCGGCAGAGGTCGTGTAGTTCGAGGTATCGATACCGATATAAAGACGGCTCATTTGTCGCACTCCCGATCCGGAAGCGATTTTGCGATGGTATTGAGTATACCGTTTACAAAGCCGGATGCCTTGGAATCGTCGAACTTCTTGGCAAGCTCGACCGCTTCGTTGAGAACGACTCGCTTGGGAGCGTCCTCGATATAGGTCATCTCATATACTGCAAGGCGCATGATCGAGAGCGAGGTCCTCGAAAGACGGGAAAGGCTCCAGCCTACGGCTGCCTCGGATATCTTGGCATCGAGAGCCTCATAGCTCTCGTCCACACCGAAAAATACCTTTCGGATATAGTCTATCTGCTTTCCGAATTCAAGCTCGGAATTGTCGATCTCGCGGGCATAAAAGCTGTCGGCAGGCTCCTCCTTTGCAAAGGCTCTTGCAAAGATGAGCTCGAATACGAACTCGCGTGCCTTTGCACGGGTAATGGTTGTTCTGGTTGTGTCTTCCATAATTTCCTCTTTTTATTCATATTATATATTATTTGGCATCTGTGATCTCACTAAAAAAACATACACATTATATTATACATTCATTATTCAAAAAAGTCAATCATATACCTGAAAATATTCAGTGAATTCTCGAAAAATATTCACTTTACTCGAGTGACCGATGTATACGTCCTCGTAAAAAAGTGCGGCATATTCTAAATATTTTCAGCACTCTGCTTGAAAAGTTTACAAGTAAGTGATATGATAGTATTGTATAAATTTTTTCTCGAGGAATAAAGCATATGAATTTCAAAAAACAACTCAAAAGGATAATTTCCAACGCCTGTATTTACTTCACCGCGGCGGAATTTGCGATCCTCTTTATCGCGACCGGCTTTGCCGAGCTCGATCCCGCAGCGGGCGGCGGCACGGCGATGTTTCTCAGCCTCGGCTCGACCTCGCTCATTTTGCTTGCCTGCTTTTTGATGTCCGCGCTGAACCTTGTGTTCAAGCTCGATTTCTCTACTCCGATACGTGTTTTGATACATTTTATCGGCTCGCTGATCTCCTACAGTCTGGTGTTCATAATCATTCCGGGCGTTTGGAACGATTTTGGTTCGATATTTGTCAGGCTCGGAGTTTTTGTTGTGCTTTATGCCGTGATAGCGGCTATCTGCGCAATTGTCGCAAGCATAAAGAATAACCGCAAAGCCGACGAGCTCGAATACGAATCGCAGTTCGGCGAATTCTTCACCAAAAAACGCTGAAGTCATACATCTTCAGATCAACTCTTAAAGTAAGAGAGAGGTAGTCAAAGTGGAATTTTTGATCATCACCGGAATGTCCGGGGCGGGAAAGTCTCAGGCGGCGAACACCCTTGAGGATATCGGCTGGTACTGTATAGACAATATGCCCGCACTGCTTATACCGAAATTTGCCGAAATATATTCCTCAACGCAGGCAAAGCAGGGGAAGGTCGCGTTTGTCGTTGACATACGCGGCGAGGTCGAATTTGAAACGCTTTTCACGCGGCTCGATGAGCTCAAGCTCCAGGGCATAAATTGTCGGACGATATACATGGAATGCGCCGACGATGTTATAATCAATCGCTACAAGTACACACGCAGAACTCATCCGCTGGTCGCCGCGAACGGGATATCCATGCTCGAGGCTTTGAGACGCGAGCGTGAGCTTTTATCCTACGCCAGATTGCGTGCCGACTATATAATCGACACGACCAAGCTTTCAAGCTCTCAGCTCAAGGAAAAGATCGCGGGTATCGTCCGCACCGGCTCGCGTCACGAGATGTTCGTCACCTGTATGTCCTTCGGCTTTCAGTACGGCGCGGCAAACGAGGCGGATCTTGTCTTTGATGTGCGCTGCTTTCCGAATCCCTACTACAAGGACGAGCTTCGCGAGCATACCGGACTCGAGGCACCTGTGCGCGATTATGTTTTTTCGCACGAGGTCACGAACAGCTTCTGTGAAAAGCTTTATGATATGATCGATTTTCTTCTCCCGCAGTACAGCCATGAGGGAAAGGCACAGCTTACGATAGCTGTCGGATGCACCGGCGGAAAGCACCGCTCGGTCGCGATAACCGAGGCACTTTCCTCTCATATACGCGAAAAGGGCTATACTTCGATAACCATCCACCGCGATATAACAAAATAAAATGTCATTTTCACATGAAACAAAGCTCGGGCTGGTCTCGCTTTTTGAGACCTCAAAGCACGAATGCTGCAAAAAAGCCGGGCTTTACGGAATTATGCTCTCGGCAGGAGTCTTTACGCGCACAAAGGTAAAGCTCGTGACGACCACTCCCGCGCTTGCCGAGCTGACCATGAAATGGCTCAAGTCGCTCTATGCGATAGAAGGAAATCTCTACGAGACCGAGCGAAAGAGCGGAGAGGCGGACGAGCGCAGAGTTTCCAAGATAACTCTGCCTCAGAAAAAGGAGCTTGAGCGGCTTTTTCACTGCCTTCACTATCTCCCCGACGAGCCGCTTTCGACGATAAAGACCGAGATGTTCAAATGCTCCGGCTGTCAGGCTGCGTTTATCCGCGGAGCCTTCCTTGCCGCCGGAACGGTAACCAATCCCGACAAGAGCTATCATCTCGAGCTGAGTCTTTCCTCTCCCGAGCTTGCGGAAAATATCTCCGCACTGCTTGCCGAGGTGGGACTCGAGCCGAAATCGACTCCGCGCAAAAATGAGAACGTGCTGTATTACAAGGACAGCGAGAGCATCGAGAGCTTTCTCGCTTATATCGGTGCGAACACTGCGGCATTTACGATAATGAACAAGAAGATCGAGCGCGAGCTTCGAAGCGGCGCGAATCGGATCGCAAACAGTGAGCTGGCAAATCTCGGAAAGACCGTCGCCGCTGCCGGCGATCAGATATCCGCGATAAACGCTTTGAAGGCTTCGGGTGAGCTTGAGCGTATGCCGGATGAGCTTAAAACGACCGCGCTTTTGCGGCTCGAAAACTTTGACGCGACTCTTTCGCAGCTTGCCGCACTGCACGATCCCCCGATAACCAAATCGGGAGTAAATCATCGACTCAAGAAAATAATGGAGTGGGGACAGAGCTGAACGCGTGAATGCCTACAGCCTCGATGCTCCACCGATAGAGCCTCGGCGGAAAGGATAAACGACCGAAATGGATTTTGTACATCTTCATCTTCACAGCGAATACAGCCTTCTCGACGGAGCCTGCCGAATTTCCGAGCTGCCAAAGCGCGCAAAGGAGTGCGGACACACCGCCTGTGCGATAACCGATCACGGTGTAATGTACGGCGCGGTGCAGTTTTACGATGCCTGCAAGGCAAACGGCATAAAGCCGATAATCGGCTGTGAGGTATATCTCGCAAAGCGGACGCGCTTTGACCGCGATCACGACGAGGACATACAGAGCTATCATCTGGTGCTGCTCTGCATGAACGATGTCGGATATCGAAATCTCATATACATGGTCACAAAGGCGTTCACCGAGGGCTTTTATTCAAAGCCGAGAATAGACATGGAGCTGCTCGAGGAGCACAGCGAGGGTCTTATCGCGCTTTCCGCTTGTCTTGCCGGATACATCCCGCGCTCTCTGCAGCTCGGCGATTACGAGCGCGCAAGAGAGCACGCGCTGAAAATGAAGTCGATCTTCGGCGAAAATTATTATCTCGAGCTTCAGGATCACGGGATAGAGGAGCAGAGAAGGGTTAATGCCGGAGTCGTCAGGCTGTCGCGCGAGCTTGAAATACCGCTGGTCGCGACGAACGATGCGCACTATCTGCGCCGCTCGGATGCCGAAAATCAGGCGGTTTTGCTCTGCGTTCAGACCGGAAACGTGATAACCGAGGGAAGACCGATCGGCTTTGAGACCGATGAATTTTATTACAAGACCACCGAGGAGATGCACTCGCTCTTTTCCTATCTCGACGGCGAAAAGCTCGGAAGCCCGATCGAAAACACCGCGAAGGTCGCGGAAAAATGTAATTTCGACTTTGATTTTTCAAAGCTGTATCTCCCCGCCTTCAGACCCGATGACGGCAGTGAGCCGACCGAATATCTTCGCGCACTCGCGCTTGCCGGCTTTGAAAAGCGCAGCTCGACCGGAAGGATAAGCTTTTCAAAGCATTCCGAGAGCGAATATCTCGAGAGGATAGACTATGAGCTTTCGGTAATAATAAAGATGGGCTACGCCGAATATTTCTTGATAGTTCAGGATTTCGTCGGCTGGGCAAAGTCTCAGGGGATACCCGTGGGACCCGGGCGCGGCTCTGGCGCGGGAAGCCTTGTTGCCTTTCTGATCGAAATAACCGACATAGACCCGCTCGAATTCGACCTGCTGTTTGAACGCTTTTTGAATCCCGAGCGTGTCAGTATGCCCGATTTTGATATAGATTTCTGCTATGATCGCCGCGATGAGGTCATCGGCTATGTCAGACGGCGGTACGGTGATGATCATGTGGCGCAGATAATAACCTTCGGTACGATGGCGGCGCGCGCGGTTATACGCGATGTCGGACGCGCGCTCGGAATGTCCTACAGTGAGGTCGATACTGTCGCGAAGGCTATACCGCGCGAGATGGATATCACGCTTCGCTCCGCGCTTGAGACGAGCAAGGAGCTGAAGCAGCTCTACGACTCGGACTCGGCGATAAAGCGTCTTATAGACACCTCGATGGCACTCGAGGGAATGCCGCGTCACGCCTCGACTCATGCCGCCGGAGTGGTCATAACCGACCGACCGGTCAGCGATTATGTTCCGCTTGCCATGAACGGTGATGTCGCGGTAACGCAGTTCGACATGGACACCTCGGCACGGCTCGGGCTTTTGAAGTTCGATTTTCTCGCGCTGAGATATCTCACGATAATTTCGGACACCGAAAAGCAGATACGTGAGATCGAACCGAATTTTTCGGTAGAAGCACTCGGCTTTGATGACAAGGCTTCATACGAGCTGATATCCTCGGGAAACACCGACGGTATACTCCAGCTCGAATCGGGCGGAATGCGTCAGATGCTGATGAATTTCCGTCCTGACAGCATAGAGGATGTAACGGCGGCGATATCACTGTATCGTCCGGGCCCTATGGATTCGATACCGAAATTCATCGAAAACCGCCGTGATCCCTCTAAAATAGAATACGCCACGCCGATAATCGCGCCGATACTCGATGTCACCTACGGCTGCATGGTCTATCAGGAGCAGGTTATGCAGGTCTGCCGCAGAGTTGCGGGCTATTCGCTCGGACGTGCGGATCTTGTACGTCGAATGATGGCAAAGAAAAAGACCTCGGAGATGGAAAAGGAGCGTGTGGTCTTCGTCGAGGGTGCGGAGAAAAACGGTATAGCCGCCGAAACCGCGAACAAGCTTTTCGATGAGATGTCGAGCTTTGCGAGCTATGCCTTCAACAAGAGCCACGCGGCTGCGTATGCCGTTTTGGCGTATCGGACGGCATATCTGAAGAGCCATTACCCCTGTGAATATCTCGCCGCGCTGATGACCTCGGTCATGGGAAATGCCGCGAAGATGTCGGAGTATGTTGCCGAATGTTCGCGCTGCCGCATACGTATACTTCCGCCCGATATAAACGAGAGCGCGGCAAGCTTTCATGCTTATCGAAATGAAAACGGCAGCTACATCCGCTTCGGACTTCTCGCACTGAAAAATCTCGGCGGCGGCTTTGCCGAACGGATAATGGAGGAGCGAAAAAAGCAGAGCTTCAGCTCGTTCGAGGACTTTGTGGAGCGGATGTATTCGAAGGAGATGAACAAGCGTCAGCTCGAGGCACTTATAAAATCGGGTGCGTTTGACAGTCTGGGGATATTCCGCAGTCGGCTGATGGTGATGTATGAGAAGATACTCGAGCATTATCAGTCGAAAAATCGAATGAATATCGCGGGGCAGCTCGATATGTTCTCTATGCTCGACGGAGAAGCAAAGAGCAGCTTTGAATACCCCGATATTCCCGAATTCACACTGCGCGAAAAGCTGCGGCTCGAGAAGGAATGCTCGGGCATCTGCTTTTCGGGTCATATGCTCGACGATTTTTCAAAGCACATCGAGCAGATAAAGCCGACGCTCATCGGAGATATCCTGATGGCGTTTTCCGAGGACGGAGAGAGCAAGGGAAGCTTTTCGGATCGTCAGACACTGACCGTCTGCGGAAATCTCGCGCGCTGTCAGACGAAATCGACCAAAAACGGCGACAAGATGGCGTTCGTGACGCTCGAGGACAACTTCGCGGAGCTTGAGGTAGTGGTTTTTCCGAAGCTTTATGAGGTCTGCTCGATCGATCTCAGAGCCGACACCGCGCTCTGTGTTATAGGTCAGCTTTCGATCCGCGAGGATGAGCCGCCGAAGCTGCTTGCCTCAAGGATAACGCCGCTCATAGAAAATTCAGCCTTTGACGAGGCGCGGTCTGCGGCTAAGTCATCTTCGGTTCAGCCCTCGGCAGGCTTTTCCGAGACATCTAAGCCTACCGTCTATCCTTCCGAGCAGACGAATACATCGAAAAAATTTCATGTAGGCGGGGCAAATGCTCCTATGGGCTATACTCAAAGCCCTCAGAGCTCGGAGCCGCCGATGATGGGTTCGGCACCTGCATATGACCGCGCAAATATGCAAAATCCGCAATACTACAGCCCCGAGCCGCAGAAGCTTCCGTCAAGGGTATATCTGCGCGTCGGAAAAGCCGACGAGAGCGATCTCGGCTTTAAAAAGGCGATGAATCTTCTCGAAATATTCTGTGACGGCGGCTGTGAGGTCATATTTTACGATCGATCGAGTTCTAAATATATAAAGGTGAACAGCCCGAGGCTCATGGCAACGCCGTTTGTTATTTCGGAGCTTGAAAAGCTGCTCGGAAAGGAGAATGTCGCGGCGAAGACCTGACGCTCGGGGCTTTCGCGACTTGAAGCATTATGAGAAAAAAGAGGACTGAAGAGGCGGAATACGGCTGGATGGTCACGTTTTCAAGGCTGTTTTCGCCGATATTCAAGGGACTTTATTATATTTTTATCGGAGGACTGCTACTCTCGGGGATAATCGCTCTGATAGTCTTTTTGGTAAACACACCGGTCGAGGATATGCTGCTTCCGCCACTTATGAGTCTTCACGAGGACGGATATTATTCGATAACCATCGGAAACGGTATACGCATTGATGCACCCTATGAGGCGGTGACACTCGGTGACATAAAGACGGTGATATATGCCGAGCTTATAATGGTCGGCGCGGTCTGTTGCATGATGTCGCCGGTATCGCTGTTCTTGTCTCAGCTGATGAAAAGCGTTGCTGCGGGAGACCCGCATAGGCTGAAAAACGGACGCTACGGTATATACATAGGTCTTTCGGTGATGGTCGGCTACAGCTTTGTGCTTTTTGCGCGGAGATTTTACAACTATCTTCTGGTCAAGACCTTCGTTGAAAACAGTGAGGCGATACATCTTTCGCTCGGACTCGATCTCGGCGGAGTTCTGGTCGGGCTTTTGATCGTATTCCTCGGAAATCTGATCGGACACGCCGCGGAAAAGCACTCTGCCGAGACCGCGATCGAGCCGTCTATGGGCGATACTCGGAAAAAGATGTAAATTTTTTCGGTTATTCACGAAAAATTCAATTTGAGGGATTATAATATATAGTGGAACATTTTCCGCCCTTTTTACGTCTTATAGATTCAGGAGAGGTGATCTTATAAATTGAACAGGAACAATAACAAACCGCAGAGCAAGGTGAACTGGTCTAAGGAGGCTGCCGGAGCCGGAAGGCTTGCAGGAAAGATAGTCGGCAGATTCTTCTCATATCTGCTCAACATTCTCCTAACGGTATTGCTTATCTGCTTTATCACCGGAATAATCGTCGGAACGGTTTTTGCGGTGTATATCAAAAACAATATCGATGCCGAGGTCGATCTTTCGCAGTTTAGCATTTCAAACACTAATCAGACCTCGCGGATATACTACATGAAGTTCGATTCGCTCGAGGATCGTCATAATCGTATCGGAAACGAGGTCGAGCTTGAGGATCAGCGTCTTTACGGCTCTGACAACAGCATTTGGGTCTCGTACACAAAGATTCCCGAAAATCTTATAGATGCCTTTGTTTCGATCGAGGACAAGCGTTTTTGGAGTCATCACGGAGTTGACTGGAAGTCCACGGCTTATTCGGTCGTGAACTATTTCATACCGCTCGGATCAAATCGAGGCGGATCGACGATAACTCAGCAGATGATCAAAAACGTCACCGGAAACGACAGCTATACGCCTCAGCGAAAGGTTCAGGAGATATTGCAGGCTCTCAACCTCGAAAAGAAGCTCGATAAGACTCAGATACTCGAGCTGTATCTCAACAATATCTATCTTTCGCAGAACTGCTACGGAGTGCAGGCGGCGGCTTACACCTATTTTAATAAGGATGTGAGTGAGCTTACGCTGATAGAGTGCGCCGCGATAGCCGCGATCACGAAATCACCGACTAAATACGACCCGGTTCAAAATCCCGAGGAGCAGGCAAAGCGTCGAAATCAGATAATCTGGGAGATGCTCGATCAGGGCTATATCACTCAGGCGGAGTATGACGAGGCGTTCCAAAAGGAGCTGGTGCTCGACTATCAGGGACGAGCGCGCGATGTCGCTGTAACGACCAATTCCTGGTTCACCGATCAGGTCATAGTTGAGGTGGTCGATGCGCTTCAGGACAAGTTCGGTTACACCGCAAAGCAGGCGTACAACTATCTCTACACAGGCGGACTTCACATAGTCACGCTTCAGGATCCCGAGCTTCAGACGATGCTCGAGGGGGTCTACACCGATGACAGCAGCTTTCCGACGACGAACAATGCGATACAGCCCCAGTCCTCGTCGGTGATAATCGACCCGCAGAACGGCGATGTCGTCGCTCTTGTCGGTGCGCGCGGAGAGAAGAACGCAAACCTTATATTGAACTATGCGACCGGAACGACCCGCTCACCCGGATCGTCGATAAAGCCGCTCACGGTCTATGCTCCGGCTCTCGAAAACGGACTTATAACCTACGGAACGGTCTACGACGACTGCCCGGTCTGGTACAATTACAAGGACAGCGATACCGAGAAGGAAAATCCGATACCCTATCCGAAAAACCT
>CAYRKS010000026.1:0-15182 GCA_964424855.1 uncultured Lachnospiraceae bacterium | reverse complement strand
CGCGCTCCGAAAGGTCGCGAGTATCTCGGAAAAGCCCTCCTGCCAACGCCAGAGCCATACCGGATCGATGTGCGCATTTCCGATCAAATGAAGCTTGTTCATTGATGGTATCCTTTCTTTAATTTATAATTTATTGACTGTCCGCGCCGAAGCTTTAGCTTCTGAACGCCATGAGTCATGTCATAATTATACCATTCAAAGCGCGATATGTCAAGAAACCGGTTGGACAATTTTAGAGGCATCTTGTCCATTTTAGAACCATATGCCCTCAAAAATCAAATTTTTTCAAAAAATCTCGCGTCCTCCTCACGCTCGACATCCGAAAAAACAAAAAGACACCGATGATCGTCGATCATCGGTGCCAGCTTCACTGAGCGTTGTAACGCTCGTAATAAAACAGATACTGCTGTGCTATTCCGGCATATTCTCCGAGAGCCTTTATGTCGAGTCCATCGGGATAATATTTAGCAATGACTCGCTTTATCCATACGTCTATCGGAAAAGCCGAGGTCATACCGAGTCCGAAAAGCATCACGCAGGACGCAACCTTCGGTCCGACTCCCTTTACCGCGCACAGGGTGTCCATAGCTTCATCGGGAGACATTTTCATAACCATGTCAAGCTCCAGCCGTTTCTCGGATACGCACTTCGCCGCGTCGTATATGTAGCCCGCGCGAAATCCGGTCTTCAGCTCGAATATCCCCTCGACCCCCGCCTCAACAAGTGCCTCGGGAGTCGGAAAGGCGTAAAAGGTTCGCTCTCCCCGCTTTATCGGCTCGCCGTATTTTTCGGAGAGCGCGGCTATGAGCTTTTTGATCCGAGGGATATTGTTGTTCTGCGAGATTATAAACGAGCAGAGCGTTTCCCACGGCTCCTGACGGAGGATGCGAATTCCCGAGCCGTATTCCATAGCCGTTTTCATTATCGGATCCTTGCCGTGCGATGCCCTTTCAAAGCGCGAGGCGATGTCGGCGCGTATTTTCGAATAATCCGCGTCGAGCGCGAGAAAATGCCGCCATACCCGCTCATATTCCTCGGTCGATGAGCCGTGTATCTCGAGCGTGTCTGGCGAGGTCTGCGAAAACCTGATATAGCGTCCGAACGCGACTCCCTCAAAGGAAGTCTCTCCGATCGGATCGAATCTGAAGCACTGTCCGCAGTCGAATATCTGCGAGATCAGAAAATTTTCAAGTCCCTCGATTTTTAGAGACGGAAGACCGTCTTCATCGGTGAAAACCGATATTTTATCAAAATAAGTAAGCATATTATCCTCAACATTTACAATTTGTTTCTTGCAATATATCCATTATACCATTATAATAGAAGTATGTCAAGTGAATTCACTCAAAAATCCCAAAAAAGCTTTTTGGATCATATCGAAAGGATCGGTCATCACCCAAATGGAAAAAATTTATACAATACCCGTAAACGAAGCCTTTGAAGCCTCCGAGGCAGACCATGCCTGCGGCTGCCCCTTCTGCACACTCTACCGCAAGCTCGAAAACGATCAGCTCGAGCTGATCCTCGGTGCATCGATGATGGAGCCTGATGTGCGCATCAAGACCAATGAGCAGGGCTTCTGCAAGACCCACTACGACATGATGTTCACGCGAAAAAATCGCCTCGGAATGGCTCTCATGCTCGAAAGCCATCTGAATCAGCTCCGCGAGGAGACCTCCGGCGGCGGACTTTCGGCTCTCAAGGGTCTCGGAGTCGAGCCGATGAAGCGTCTCGAAAAATTGGAGGACACCTGCTATGTCTGTTCTCGAATAGAATTCTCACTGTCGAAAATGTTTGAGACCGCTGTGCTTCTGTGGGAGCAGGACGAAGCCTTCCGCAAAAAGCTGCGCGCACAGCCCTATATCTGCCTTCCGCATTACCGTATGTTCGTTGATTTCGGGCGCAAGGGACTGTCGAAGAAGAATTTCGCAGATTTCTATAAGGATGTTTCGACCGTCGTAAACACCTATTTTGATTCTCTGCGCGAGGATGTCAGCTGGTTCTGCAAGAAATTCGATTACCGCTATGACAAGGAGCCGTGGGGCAACGCCAAGGATGCAGTTGAACGCGCGATAAAATTCACCTCGGGAGATATGCACCGAGACGAGTAAAATACCTCAAAAAGGATGCCGTAAAAGCGCGGCATCCTTTTTTTCATTATCAAAGTATAAACTCGTCTCCGTCATGCGCAATGCTCACATCGATACCCTTCGAGGTTCGAAAGCCTCGGCAAAGCTCGAGAAGCCTTGCCTCTCCGTCATCACCGTGCCACTCGTTTCCGATATGATTGAATATAAGTCGGTCAATGAGACTCTTCTCAAACATCGGCGCGGCGGTCGTCTGACGATAATGGGTCGCCTCGCAGATTAGCAGATCGAAATGCTCCTTGAGCAATATCTGCGGATAATCGTGAAAATCCACCCAAAGATCACCCGTGTGAAGCAAACGCTTTCCGGTCGCCTTTTCGGTGATAATGTAGGCAAAGGTTATCGGCTTCACACTTGAGGAGGGTATATGATCGGTGGGATACGCCTCGACCGTGATAAGCTCGTCGGAATATATCTCTCCCGCCCTTGTGAGAGAAAAGCCGATCAGCTCGGGCTTTATTTCGAGATGCAGCGCATGAAGCCAACCGATCAGTGCCTCGGCAGCCCCCTTCTCGGGGAAAAATATCTCGGTGTGCTGTTCCGGCTTCGGATATTTTTCGAGTATCTTGATCATTTCGGTAACGCCGCCGACATGATCGTCGTGCATATGAGTGCAGAATATCGCGCGAAGCCTCGAGTTGTCCTTGCCCTTTCGACAGAGCAGAGCCTCACAGGGGGAACCGCAGTCTATGAGATATGACGCATCACCGACCTCATAGAGCGTGGAGGAATTGAATCGGCAGTAGGTCGAATCGCCGTGACTCGTGCCGAGCGTGGTTATTTTCATTGCAAAGCCTCTTTCCTCGGCGGCAAAAAGCCGCCAAAGCCCATTATTCGGCGAATTTCACGTAGTTTCTCAGCGAGACCTCGTTTACTCGACGGTTAGCATCACAGTAGGGATCCCACATTATCTCGGCAAATACAGCCGCCGGGAACATTATGTTCTCCTCGAACATTCCGTCCTCGATAAGAGCCGAAATGTACAGCTTTCCGTTCTTAGCCTCGACCATTTTGCGAACCGCACCTGCGGCATAGTCCGAATTCGTGAACCAGTAGCTCTGGAGATAACGCCATATAGGATTCTTGCGATCGACACGGTTTTTCTTTATTATCTTCGTTCCGGTTCCGGCGTATATCGGTCCCTCCAGATGCTCGAACTTGCTCCAGTTCAGCTTTGTTATTCCCTTGGTCACCGCACCGAATTGATCGTCCTCACCGCGAAGGTTCGCGATGCGTCCGACAAAATCCATAGTCTCGTCAAAGTCTTGGACACAGCTCGGGATATAATCGAACGGGAACGCTCCGCAGTCTTCCCAGATGATGTGGACTCGGGGATCGACATTTTTGATGTACTCGAGCTTTTCCTTTACCGACATCGCGTGAAGACCGAATTGCAGCTCAAGCTCGGGATATTTTTCGAAGAACACCGCCGAAGCATTGTTTACAAAGTCTTTGACCGCCTTTGCAATGAGAACATCTCCGATATATTCACTGTTGAGATCTGTAAACGACTGGAAGTATATGCCGTCGCCGCCGAGCGGGAGATAATCGCGCTCGTACTGCTCAAGTATCTCGCCGATACCCTCGTTTACGGCAGCAATATCGATTGCCGCGCAGTTGGTGTCCCAGAACCACGGATAGCCCCAGAAGACCTTTATTCCACAGTCGTGTGCATATTTTACGATGTCGGACGCATTTATCGGTGCATTATCGTTCCAGATCGTTACGGCGTTCATTTTGAGGCGCACCATGTTGTCGAAGAATGCACGGTAATCGTAAATAACGTGTCCCCATGTCCATATTCCTCGCTCGGAAACGGCGGGATGCGAGCGAAGCTCGAAGTCGGCAAGCGGCTTTTCAAAGGGATTTTCCCAATATGTGCCGGAATTGTCGGTATACTCGCAGCTGACGATGTATTTGTTGTAAAAATCCGTGCAGCCGTAAAGCACTCCGTGGTCGTCACTGCCCTCGATCATGACAATGCCGTCCTTTACCGATATCCGATATTCCTCGGGATATTCAAGCGGTGAATCGGTGTGCGCGGCAATGTAGGAGTTGTTTTCGCGCGTTCCGATATATATGCGGGTATAACCGGAAAGCTCACGGGTATCGGAGCAGTCGATGCAGATCGGGAATTTGTGGGTGTAATCGAGCAGTATCTCGGTCAAAAGCTCGATCGCCTTTTTCTGAATGCCGTTTGAGCATTCACCGTATATTATTGCGATATGGTTCATTGTATTCACCATGTCCTTTCTCGTATTAAGTACTTGTAAGCACTAATTGAAAATCGGTGAAAATATTATAGCATACAAATATCGGTTTGTCAAGTGGGACAATATTTATTATCCGCTCGATCCGGGAAATCAAAAAACGGAACACGCAATTTTTATTGCAGTGCTATGCACATCTGCACATCTGCACATCTGCACATATAAATTCATATCGATTCAAGGGCTTCGGATTTCCGCTCCGACGGAGCGGTTTCGGGTCTTTCGAGATAATAGCACATTATATCAACCACTCCGAGCTCGGCGTGCTTCATCGCCTTGCGGCTTATCCCCTCGAATGTGAAGCCGAGCTTTTTTATAAGCCCCTCCGAGGCGTGATTATGCGTAAAATGGCTGACGGTGAACATCTCGATCCCTTGTGTCTCGAAATATCGAGCGAGCAGTGCCGACACCGCCTCGTACATATAGCCTCTTCTGCGGTAATCCTTGTTGATCACAAAGCCGATCTCGAGTGACCGTACCGCGCGGTCATCCGGCATCAGGTTTATCATACCGATCACCTTTCCAGAGAGCTTTTCGACAATCGAAAAGCGTTCGTGCGTGGTGAACTGCTGCATAAGCGCATAAAATGCGGGGCTTTTAGAATCGAACGGAAGAAAGCCTCCGTCGTCGAGCGTGGTCTGACGATCGGACAGTATCTCGAAAATATCGTTCGAATCCCCCATAGAGAAGCGTCGGAGCTTCAGCCGCGGAGTGTCTATCATAACGCCCTTAGACATGATCAAATCTCTTTCTCGTAAGAAGGAACACGGCAAATGCGCAAAGGCAGAGTGCAGAGCAAAGCACCAGCGAGTTCACACAGCCGATCGAAGCTGTCATTTTTCCGCCGAGCACTCCGGCAAGCACCTTCGGTACTCCGTTTCCGAGCGCATACATCAGCTGATTTGCGCTCGCCTTGGATTCGGGAGCGACATTTTTAGTTATGTAATACGAGCCGCAGTAGGTGAAGATCGTCGTTGCGACTCCGGTGCAGAAGCCGAGGATAAGCAGCAGCGGAGCATTTGCCACGAACGCAAGTCCGACATATCTCAGCGTACAGAGAATTAGGCTGAGTCCGAGCAGACGCTTTATCCCGAGCTTTTCAAACAGACCGTTGAACATAAGAAAGAACGGAACCTCTCCGAGCGCGGTGAGAAATACGTTCGCTCCCCAAACGCTCTGAGAAAAGCCGAGCGAGGTGAGCTGCGACGGGAAATAATTGAGATAATACGCCCATGTAAACTGCGAAACTCCGACAAATAGGAAGATCAGCATGAGATTCGCATCCTTGAAAAGCCCCAGCATAGAGGGCTTTTTTTCGCGACTGCCGTGTCCCGCGACCTTCGGCGAGAGCATTACCGTCAGCGCGCCGATCACTGCAAGAGCCGCAAAGGTCGGGAATATGATATTGATATTTTTCTCGGTAAAGGCGGTCATGATCATCGGGATAACACCGAAGGCTATCGTTCCGCATATGCGGATCGGACCGTAGGCGACCTTGTTTTCGGTGGTGTATTCAAGCGTTATCGTGTCGATAAGTCCGCCGAAGGGAGCCATGAACAGCATCGTCAGTACAAGCATAAAGGCGAGATACCAGAAGCTGTGGTTGACTCCGAGCAGAGAATAAAATACCGCCGAGCCGAGCATCGAAACAGCGAGGATCATATTTTTCGATCTCGAACGGTCGGCTATGTTTCCCCAGAGTATCGGCGCAAAGATCGCAACGAAGGGACCTATCGCCAGGAGTATGCCCGAGGTCTGATCATCGTGATAGCTGCTTATATAAAGCTGTATGCAGCAGTAGTAAAGCGCATTGAGTCCGTAAACTATCGCGTTCGAGAAAAAAAGCGGAAGAGTTTTTTTCATCAAAAATAAATTCCTTTCATAATACTTAAAAATAAATTGCCGGATAATATTGTAGCACATCGCGGACGCATTGTCAAGTGAAAAATCGAAAATGCGAAAATAAAAGCGAAAGCACCGCGTTTTCAAAGCGAAACGCGGTGCCGAAAAAGACTTTCAGTTAAATGTAGTGATATTTCTTTCTTTTTATAATTAGGAAGATCGCGCTTACGACCGATGCCATAAACTCCGCGACAACGATCGAATACCATATTCCTTCAACATCGAATATTATCGGGAGAACGATTATCGCGGCGACCTGGAATACCAGTGTGCGCAGGAAGGATATCGCCGCGGAGATAACGCCGTCGTTGAGTGCGGTAAAGAAGCCGGAGGAAAATATCGCAAAGCCCATAAATGCAAAGGAGAGCGCGAATATCCTGAAGCCCGAGACCGTGATATTCATAAGCTCCGCATCGTAGCCCACGAATATCATCGCAAGCGGCGAGGCGAGCAGCTCGGCGAGTAATATCATGGCAACGCCGAACGAGCCGATCATTATAAGGCTCTTTTTGAAAAGTCCCCGAAGCTCATCGTCGCGCTGTGCGCCGTAGTTGTAGCCGACCACCGGCGCAACTCCGATCGAATAGCCCATGAACGCCGCCGAAAAGATCATGCTGACATACATCATGACTCCGTATGCGGCAACGCCGTCCTCACCGATATAGGTTAGGAGCTGAACATTGTAGAGCATTCCGACGACGTTCATCGAGATGTTGCTCATAAACTCCGATGAACCGTTCGTGCAGGCGCGAAGTATCGCTCCGCCGTCAAATTTCGTCCGTCCGAGACGAAGTATACTGCTGTTTTTGCGTCCGAAATATATCAGCGGAACGATTCCGCCGACCATCTGGCTGAGTGCGGTTGCGACCGCCGCACCCGCGAGCTTCCACTCCTGAGGCAGCAGGATGACCAGAATCGCGTCCATAACGATGTTAGTGCAGCCCGCCAAAACCGTCACGACAAGTCCGAGCTTCGGCTTTTCGGCGGTGACGAAAAACGACTGGAACATGAGCTGAAGCACGTTGAAGGGCAGAACGGCGAGGATTATGCGGGCATACTGCACCGCGTTCTCAAGCATTTCGCCTTCTGCCTTGAGCAGCCGCGCTATCGGCTCGATAAATGCGATACCGAGTATCGCAAAGACGATGCTGAGTACAAACGCGACATAGACGAACAGCGAAAAATATCGGTTCGCCCTCTCGGGATCCTTTTCGCCCAAAATCCTCGAGACTATCGCCGAGCCTCCGGTTCCGAACATAAGTCCGACGGTAGAGAGTATCATCAGAAAGGGCATTATCAGATTTATCGCAGCAAAGGGGGTTTTTCCCGCGAGGTTCGATACAAAGAAGCCGTCAACGACACTGTATATCGATGCAAAGATCATCATACAGATCGACGGCAGGGTAAAGCGGATCAGACGCGAATAGTTAAAGTGATCCGACAGACGGATTGCTGATTTCATTTTTTACGATTGATTCCTTTCACAAAAAATTCCGAGCCGTGCGCATCAGAGCTTTTGAAGCTCGGCGGCAAAGCAGGTGTTGTATTTCTTCATAAAGTTAAGATAGCTCTCAAATTCCTCTGTACTCCAGCCGCTCAAGGCATTCGATTCAAGCTCATACAGTCGCCCCGCAGTCTTGGTCATGTAGCCGACCCCTTTTTCGGTGAGACAGACTCGCTTCGACCTTCCCTTGTCCTGCTCGAGATATAATATCTCCTCGCTCTCAAGCTTTCGAAGCGCGGAATTTATCGTCTGTTTGCTTATCCCGCTCGCCGAGCAAATATCCGAGAGCAAACAGCGGTCGCCCTTTTCGTACAGCATATAAAGTATGAACATGACCGAATCGGAAACTCCGAGCATCCTCGCCGCTTGATGATACAGCTTGTCAAGATCATTTGCAAGGCAGTTTATCCGCTGTATTTTTTCATGATCGTTTGGTTTCATTTTTATGGTTATTCCTTTCTTTTTTAGATCGGGGTTCGCGGCACGATAGCGGCAGTAACACGATCGTGCCGCCGGTCGCCGCTTGAAATGCCCGTATTTCAAGCCTTGGCATCCTTAATTATTTGTCACAGCTTTTATAAGTACGAAATCGTACTCGCATATTATAGCACGTTATCTCGTAAATGTCAAGCGGGTTCACGAAAAAGATACAAAGACTCGAAAAAAATATCGGCGGGAAGGTCATCCCCTCCCGCCGATCGGCAGTAAACCGAAAAGCTCGGAAAAATATTTTTGCTGTATTTTAAGCCCTCGCCGCTTTTTCGGTGATCCAAGCGTCTAAAAACGCCATCTGCTCCGGTGTATGGAACCAATGCTCACCGTTTTTCATTATCGTAAGCCCCGCACCGTGCATCTCAGCAAAGGCGGTCACAGTCTCGAGCGAGGTGAGAGTATCCCCGTCCGCATACAATATCTCGGTCGGCACACGCCAATCGCCGACCTTGATCGGATGATTTCGCACATACGAGAGATATTCCCACGAAAGCGTCTCGCCGAAGCTCGTTTCGATCGTTTTTCTCTCGCAAAGCTCGGATTCCGAAGCTCCCGCCCAACTTATCATATCGCAGATCAGTCTCTCCATATCGACTATCGGAGATATAAAATACGCCCTCTCCACAGCTTCACAGTCAATCGAGCAGAGCGAAAAATATGCGCCGATGCTGTTTGCTATGATAATAATTCGCTCATATCCGACCGAAAGTGCGCGGAGCGCATTCGGGAATTCCTCCCTCGCCTCCCACGGCGCACCTGCCGAATAATCGAATCCGATGACATCGCAGCTCGGGAATAATCCCCTATAATGCTCCGCCTCGGTCGCGCTCCCGCCCTTGCCGTGAATGTATATAACTATCGTATCGCTTTTCCGTTCCGTAAATATTCACCTTCTCTTGTAAAGCACAAGCTCGGGATGAGAGCCGTTTTCGCCGTATTCGCAGACGAGCAGAAAATCCGCCCTCGTCACAACTCCGAAGCAGGTGCTTCCGCTGTCATCGAAAATGTTGTGTACCTGTGCGCCGAGATACATCTCATCGTCACACAAAAGCTTTACCTTTCCACCGTTCGAAAGCGGATATTCGAGATTTACATATTTTCCGACCAACGGATACAGCTCCGTGACCTCCTCCATCCCGGGAATATCGAGGGAATTGATCTCGTCGATCAGCTCCTTCTTGAATTTCCGATATGAATCCATCCCGCCGGTCAGTATGTATTTCGCAACGAAGCACTGCTTTCCAAATGGGCAGCCGTTCGTCTCCGTACAGCCTTTACAGGAGGTCTTGTAAAGGCATTCGTTGCAATTCGCACCGCAAATCGAGCTTTTCATGCTTTGATCATTCCCTTCCTTCGTTTGAGCTTTATCCTATCGGATATTCCTTAAGCCTTCTCTCTGAGCTTATTGAGGCAATCGATGACTCTGGCACCGACAAAGGAGCCGAAGCCGTGGTTGAGACTCTCATATGCTTTTCTGTGCTCCCAGAAGGTTCCGGTCTTGTTTGCCATATAGCCGTAGATCTCCTTGATCTCCTCGAGATTCTGCTCATAAAGCCCGAGCTTCATCATCATTTCGACTCTGACCGCAAAGCCGATGAAAAGATCGAGCGGTTCGATGTCCGAGGGAGCTATAGACTTGTCACCGAGTGCTCCGAAGCTGTCGTATATCGCACGCTTGAGGGTCGAATATTTGGGATCGTCAAGATCGATTATATCGAAGAATACCGCTTCATGCTGGCAGATAGCCGAACGATCGGGCAGTACCTCGAGTCTTCCGTCCTCGTGACGCTTTGCGTGGTCGCGGAAGTATTCACCGTCAAACGACTGCGCGATTATCGTCTCCTTTATCCTGTCCGCCTTCTCAATAAGCTCGGGACGACCGAGGACCTCGGAGGCAACGCGAAGGATACCCGTGTAGAGCATATTCGTCGGATAGTTCACATCCTGCACCCAATTGTTCGCGCGAGTCCACTCGACAAAGTTCCAGAACGGCAGGTTTTCGAGCAGACCGTCGGAGTTTTCGCAGGTCGCGAAGTAATTGATTATGCGCTCGACGACCTCGGTGTAGCGTGAGGTATCTCCTCCGCGCTTTCCGAACGCTCCGACCTCCATAACATACCACATAGTCCACTGCGGTATGGTGTTCGTAAGTATATTGTCCCCCGGATAGCACATCGGAAGCAAACCGTGCGTAAACTCCTTGGGGAGCTTTGCGATCTGGAAGGTGTCAAGGAAGTTTTTCTCGCATTCGGTATCGCCCGTGAAGAGATATGCGGCAGCTCCCGTGAAATAGCTGTCGCAGAGCCAGCCTCCGCGCTCACGACCGGGGCAGTCCATAAAGCAGTCGATCGTGTTCTGTCTGAAGCTCTGACGCGATGCCTCAATGGTCTTGTCAAGTATCGGATCGCCGGTCTTTACCGTGATATTCTTTATGGGATAGCAATATTCGCGCAGGCTGAAGGAGCAGTCCTCGACCCTTCCAGACTTGACCATGAGTGCGATATGCTTGAAGGAATAGCACTCGAAGGACTCGAGATCGAATTCACCGACCGGAAGACGATATCTTATGACATTGACGATCGAATGCTGACCGCTACCGTATTCAATGTCCTGCGAATCCGCAAAGCATCTTTCTCCGAAAACGACATATACCTCAGACGGCTCGGCAACCTTGATCTTTGTCCTTATAAAGCCGGTGCGTATGTAGGGGAAGGAATACTGCGAGAACTGCATCGAAGCTATGCTGTCTCCGATATCGCAGGTCTCAAACGCCGCATCGATATCTCTCAGTACATCAAATGGCATGGATTCATAGGGGAAGCAGACCGTTTCGCTTCCGTCAAGATAGCGCGAAAGCTTTATTTCGGAGTTCTTCATCGTGTAGCGTCCGCTTCTGACATGAGCGGCGGCGGGAAGAACCTTGCATACCGGAAGCTTGTAGCCGCGGGGGATGTATTCGAGTCCGGGATCGGATACCTCAAGCTCCTCGCCGACAAACTCGCCGTTCTCCCAGCTCGCCGCCTCGGTGTCGAGATAGTATACCTCGGTGAAGGCGCGCTGATAGCTGTAGCGCATCGATCTCGGCTCGCGGTATTTGTCGAGTGCGATACCCGAAAAATCGCGTCCGGTGTAGGCGATGACCTCGCCGTCCTCGATTATTTCGCACCGGAGGAAGGACGGGATGTTTATCGTATAGAAGGACGCGCAGTTGTAGCCCGCGACCTCAAAGGTAAGGATATGCTCTCCGGGTCTCGGGTCGAACGCGACCTCATCGACCTTAAGATAGCCGTGCGGCGCACGTGCCGGACCGTAATGGAGAAATTCTCCGTCGAGCTTTATGCGGCAGAAGGTCGAAGCCGCCATTTTGAGCGAATATTTTTTGCCTGCGACCGAGGATATACGGCAGACAAAGCCGGCCTGAAGATTCATATCGCGGTTTCTGCCCTTTATAAATATGGGCTGAGCCTTTGTAAACATGATAACAACCTTTCCGCTCTTTTAAGAGCCTTGTAAGCATTACAGACAACGGACAGTATCCGCTTTTTTTCAAAAATGCCTTATAGTACGATTATATCATAATAAGCTACCCCTGTCAAGTGATTATAAAAAGATTTCCGCTTTTTCGAGAAAATATTTGCTTTTCTCTTGACCTTTGCTCGCTTTTCTGCTATAATATCAATTACATAAGCCTACTGCGGCGGATGATTATTATACTCAAAAAGCTCTCATCATTGATTTACGGCTTTAAGCATGAAAGGGTGATATTACTGAAAAACAAAAATGAAATCATCTCCGAGCTTGAGGAGATGAAAAAGGAAAATCGACGACTTTCGGCTCTCGAAACCTCCTGCAAGGTCACGGATTTCTCGGAATATGTGAAAACAATAAACGGGCTTTCGATCTGGACGGATGCCTTCCGGGCGGCACTCGATCACGGAGGTAATATCCTGATCCCGCCGAGCGATGAGCCGTATTATATCGACCAACCTCTGGTGATCGGCTCGAATACGCACATCGAGGCAAGCGGCGCGTTAATAAAGCTCACGCCCGACTGCTATACTCTCATGCTGAAGACCGCTTCGGCCGCAGACGGCTCGCATATGCCGGTCACAACAAAGCGCGCCGAAAACATCTCGATAAACGGCGGACGCTGGGTCGGCGGGCGAAGCGGACGCGAGACCTACGGCATATCGGGTCGCTTCAATCTCGATCAGTCCGACAAAAGCTTTACCGGAGTTTACACGCTGTTTTTCCTCTGCGCCGTCGAGCATTTGACGATCGAAAATGCGGTATTCGAAAATTCGCCCGGCTTTTCGGTGCAGATCGGAGAGGTGAGCGACGCGGTATTTGAAAATATCCGCTTTGTAAACGGCGGTGCGGACGGTCTCCACATAAACGGAAACACCGACCGTGTGCTCTGTCACAATATCAGCGGTCAGGTCGGAGACGATCTTGTCGCGCTCAATGCCTATGATTGGCAGGACTCCTCGGTCAACTACGGACACATAAACGATGTGCTCTGCGAAGGTCTCGAGCTTTCGCCTGACAGCCGCTACAAGGCGATACGGATCCTACCCGGACGATATTTTTACGATGACGGCAGCGTTTCGGAATGCTCGATAACCAATGTCATCTTCAAAAATGTCAGCGGCATTCGCACCTTCAAGCTCTATTTCCAGACTCCGCGCTATAAGCTCGGAGAAAGCCCCGAGGCGGGAGAGATCGGCTTTGCCGACAACATCTTTTTTGAGGATATACACATCGATCTCGCAGAGCCGATCGATATGCTCCCCGAATATGTCAACTCCGATCCGCTCAGAGGAAGCATAGCCGCCTTTGAGCTCGGCTCGGACATCGGGCGTGTTACCATCGAAAGCATCGACCTAACTCTCCACCGCGATATTTATCCCTATTCCTACCTCACGCTGATCGGTCCGAAATCCTCGATTTCGGGGGATTTCGAAATATTCGACCCGTATATCTCATCGAAGGTCAGTGAGCTTAGGCTTTCGAACATCAAAATAAACGGTGAGTCTCTCACGGCTCCGAGCGAATTCTGCCGCGAGATAGTCTTTGAAGACATAAACCATGACGGAAGCTCGACCGGACGCGGAGTGTTTGAAAAAATAATTCTCGAATGACGGCTTCGCATTGAAAAACACAAAAAATCCGATCACGAAATAATATAAAGCTTAAAAGACACATCTTTCAAACAGCATTGCGGCTCTATCGCGGTCACTGCCGCGATTCGGCTGCGCCGACCGATCCCAACAATCAAGAAAGGAAGCTCTTGCTGCGCAAAAGCTATAGTATAAAAATGAAAAAAATCCTCATCTCCAAGAACTGGACACTGTCAGCCGCCGGAACAAACGGCTCGATCAGCGTCGATCTCCCCAACGATTATTCAATAACTCAGCCAAGAACTCCAAACGCTCCCGGAGGTGCCTCCAACGGCTTTTTCCAAGGCGGACACGGATGCTACATAAAAAAGCTCGATATTCCGAGCGAGCCGAAACATTACATCCTCGACATCGACGGCTCCTATATGCTCACGACCGTCACTCTTAACAACATACAGCTCGCAAAGCATCCGCACGGCTATACCCCGCTCCTCGTTGATCTAACCGACCGTATAAAATTCGGCGCGGAAAACGAGCTTAAGCTTCAAACCAATGCGCTCCAATGCTCCACCCGTTGGTATTCCGGCGCGGGAGTTTATCGCGATGTTTTCCTCTGGGAGGGCGGCGATATCAGAATCGAGCCGTGGGATGTATTCGTGACCACTCCCACACTTTCCTCGGCAAAGGCATCATATGACATTTCCTCAGACCGCGACGCGAATGTCCTGCTTCGCGCATATGTGATCGATGAAAACGGCGTTCGCGCGGCAGAGGCAGAGTGCGAAATATCGCTCAAGAGCGGCGAAAAGACTCACGCCGAGCTTGCCTTCGATATCCCGAATGCCAAGCTCTGGGATGTCGGCGATCCTCATCTTTACACCCTCTCGACCGAAATTATCGAAAATGAAAGCATAGTCGAGACCGATGAGACAAGCTTCGGAGTCCGCACGATATCCGCCGATGCAAAAAACGGACTTCTCCTCAACGGACGCTCGATAAAGCTCCGCGGCGGCTGTATCCACCACGACCACGGAGTACTCGGCGCGGCGGAATATCCGACTGCCTGCCGCCGCAAGCTCGAAAAGCTTCAAAGCGCGGGCTTCAACGCGGTCAGAATCGCACACAATCCTCCCTCTACTGTGATGCTCGAGCTCTGCGATGAGATGGGCATCCTCCTCATGGACGAGGCATTCGACTGCTGGCGCATAGAAAAGGGCGGAGAATTCAACTATCATGTCTGGTTCGATGATTGGTGGGAGCGTGATATCGCCGCAATGGTAAAGCGAGACCGTAAGCATCCGTCGGTCATAGCCTTCTCGATCGGAAATGAGATCCCCGAGAGCGACGGTCACAGCGACGGTGACGAATGGTCGAAACGACTCTCAGATGAGATCAGAAAATACGACAGCTCGCGCCTTGTCACCTCGGCGACCTTCCAGATGGGCGACGGCGAGACCTGGGCAGAGCGGACAAAGGGCTATTACGCTCCGCTCGATATCTGCGGCTACAATTATCTCTACAACCGCTATGAGAGCGACCATGAGCTTTTCCCCGATCGAGTCATCTGGGGCTCCGAGACCCACGCGATAAACTTCTACGATTCGTGGCACACCGTACTCAAAAATTCCTATGTCATAGGCGACTTCACCTGGACGGCATACGATAACCTCGGCGAGGCGGGCACGGGACGCTCGCTCTGGGCAAGAGACGGTCACATTCCCGGCATCAGCCTTGCGGAATATCCCTG
>CAYRKS010000025.1:13522-15224 GCA_964424855.1 uncultured Lachnospiraceae bacterium | reverse complement strand
CTCCATGCGGTACAGTATGGTGACTATCATTGCGCGGGTAAGGCTCGATTCGGGTGCAAAGGTGTCACCTCCGACACCGTTCATGATGTTGTTTTCAACAACATACTTGACATCCTCATAGAACCAGTCGTCCTTGTCTACATCGCTGAATTTCAATTCATCCGATCCGACATTCTGATCCTCACCATCGGTCTTTTCCGCAGTATCATCGGATTTGGTGGTGTCATCGCGAATGATCGGAACAAAGATGGTGTTTTGGCTTACCTTAGTAAGACCGTTGATGGCGTTCTTAAGGAGCTTCAGTGCGGCATCGATCTCAGCCTGAGTGGTCTCGGGCTTGTCGAGGATCGGTTCGATCTCCTCGAGAGTGTCATCGAGAACGACCCAGCTTGAAGCGGTGTAATCATCGGGGTTAAGGCTCTTTGTGCTCTCGATAGCTGCGAGCAGTGCCGAGAAGTCCTGAGCCTCTTTGACGGTTACGGTGCAGCTTGCCTTCTTGAGGCTACCTACGATCTTAACGGTGATAATGACAGTACCGACTGCAACAGCGGTGATAATGCCGTTCTTAACTGTTACGATGCTGTCGTTGCTCGAGGTCCACTCAAGCTCCTCGCCGTTTTCGGTGGTCGCGGTGATGGTCGCGGAATCACCTACGGTGAGGTCAATGTTTTCCTTGTCGAGCGTGATGTCGGAGAAGAGCGAACCCTTCTTGAAGGTGTAGGTCTCACCGGCTACGGTGTCAAAGGTGTAGGTGATCTCTTCGTCATGGTTGGGAGCGGTTCCGATGGTGGTGGAAACACGGTTGCCCTTGCCGTCCAGAACGATCATTTCCTCATCCCAGAAGGATGCGACGGTTGCGGTCGAGCCTAACTCGGAGTACATGGTTGCGCCCTCGACGATCTGATTGGTCGCGCCGTCATATTCTGCGGAGAATACGAGTGCGCCGGGTGCGCGAAGACGAACGAACTTTGCATCATTGTTCTTGAGCCAGTTGCCGAAGAGCTTGATAACGCCCTTATCCTCGAGAAGGAGCATATTGTTCACTGCCTCGGTAGCACCCGCCTTTTCGATACCGTGCATCTCATCGTCGATCATGAGGTTTGCCTGCATCTGATCTCTGATGACCGCTGCCATTTCCTTGACAACGAGTAATGCGGGATAGCGGCTGTTTATCGCGTAGGTGAAGATTCTCGGGAAGTTGTTGGTTACACCCCAGGTATCCTGAGCATCATACCACTGAACGGTATTGTAGAGGAGCTTAAGATCCTCTGCGGAGGAGTAGTAGCCGTAAACCTCGCCGGGGATGATGGAGTCGAGCGGGATAGCGTTCCAGCTCATCTCGGTCATGTCGGACCATTCGCCGTTTCTGTACTTCTCATCTGCGAGACCGAGAACGGTCTGTCCGTTTACAGTAGTCGTGGGCTGATCTGCAAGTCCGTTGTAGATCTCCTCCCACTTCTCCCAGTTGCCGTCGTCAAACTGCTTGCTGAACTTGATACCGTAGCGCAGGCAGTTCTTGTAGCCGTTGAGCTCAAATGCAGGATCCTTAGACCATGCGCAGCGGGAGTCGAAGCTGTCGGTTCCCCAGCCCTCGTAGGATGCTGCGAAGATGGTGTAGGTTCCGTCATCGTTCTTTATTGCCCAGTGCTCAAGGAAGTTGATACCGTAGCGCAGGCAGTTCTTGTAGCCGTTGAGCTCAAAT
>CAYRKS010000025.1:0-13512 GCA_964424855.1 uncultured Lachnospiraceae bacterium | reverse complement strand
GGAATTCTTGATCGAGGGTGTAGTTGTAGTATTCGATAAGCGGGTAGATACTGTATGCCGCGTCTGCGGTCTCCTGTAAGTATGCGTGGTTTTCGATCGTCATACCGTAAGGACCGATAGCAACGGGGTATACGATAGCATCCTGAATACCGTTTACGGGATCGACCTGACCGCGGGCGACAAGCTCATCGACAAATTCGGGGAATATGTAACGGAGCTCCTCGGTAGAAGCGGCGTTTGCCTTACCCTGCTCAACATAATCGAGCAGTGCCTCGGTAGCGGGAAGGAGCATCGAAGCGCGGTTGCTCGTTGCGAGTCCGTAGAAGGTCGCAATGAAGTTGTAGTTCATGTGATAGTCGGAATGCCAGCTTGCGTTGTCGTTCGCGTGCCAAACTCCGTAGAGTCCGGGAGCGACCTTTCCTTCGCGAAGCGAGCAGCCGAGCATATACTGTGCCGCGTAGTAATACTTCTGGATCACTGCGAGGTCTTCGTTTGTGGGATCAAGGCTGATATAGGACTGGAGCCAATATTCCTTCCACCAGTCGAGATGAGCCTCGTGGAGCGCGTCAATATCGTCGGCAGAGTTGACGGTAGCAAGGAGTGCTGCCGCGTCGGCGGTGGGCTCTGTGCGTCCCTCCCAGAGGCTTCCGTCCTTGTCATAGGTCTGACCGCCGCCCTCTATCGCGGTGACGATATAGACCTTCTCGTTCGGCTTGAGAGTGAATTCGAGCGAAGCCGATTCGCCGACGAGGCTTGCGGTCGAAGCTGTACCGAGGATCTTCGAGGTGACAGCTGCCTTAGAGGTGTAGGGCTCTGCGAGGATGATATCCTCAACGGGGAGGTTGCCGGTCTTGCCTTCGACAAGTGCGGTCTCGCGGGTCATGGTAACAGAGCCGTCCTCGTTGATATCGACCTCGATCGGACGCATTTCCTTGCCGCCCGAGTTGGGAGCGAGATTGAGCTGAAGTGCTACAGGAGCTTCAACGCCGCTGAGCTCGGTGATCATGATGTTCTTGGTCGCCGCCATCCAGGTCTTCATCTCAACATCCTGACCGCCGAAGGTCATTTCGGTGCGAACCTCTGCGTTGAGGATGTCTTCGATTTCGTGGAAGGTGGAATTGCTGGTGTCAGCGTCGCAGTAAAGCTCAAATTCACCGACACGTGCGCGGGGGTCATAGCCGGGGTTGGTTATGTTAAGACGAACATACTTAGCCGTAACGGTCTTGTCCATCTTAACTTCAACTATCGGAAGCTTGTTGTCCTTAAGCTCGGATACGGTCGTCCATTCTTCACCGTCATCACTGATCATGATCTGGCAGTCGATCGTATCGTAGGAAGGTGCGCCGCGTGTCGCACTGTCGTTGGTAAGTACCCAACGGTTGAATGAGATCGGTGCTGCAAACTTGAGCTGAAGCCATTCGGGAGCATTTCCGGTGGCGATATACTTGTTACCCTGAGCCTTGTAGTCAGACCAGTTGATGTCCTTGCAGACATCCGAGACCCATGCTCTGTAGCCTGTATTTGAACTGTTGCCGAGCTGACCGTCAACGGCGTATTCGGGCGGGAAATAGCAATTTTCCGGTTCGTATTCATAAAAAGAGCTTGCAGTTACTTCCTCGTAGGTGCGAGCAAGGTTCTGAATAGAGCCTGTGGCTGCCTTATCGCAGTAAAGCTCGAACTCTACTATACGAGCGCGGGGGTCAATACCGGGGTTCGTAATGTATACACGTACATACTTAGCGGTAGCAGTCTTATCCATTCTGACCTCAATGACCGGTTCGGTGTTGCCGGTCAAGGAAGAAACGGTTTTCCATGTTTTGCCGTCATCACTTATCTGAATTTCGCAGTCACTGGTGTTCCATGTGTCAGAGCCGTGGATATAGCTGTTGCTGGTGATTACCCAACGGTTGAATGAGATCGGCTCGTCAAATTCAAGCATGAGCCATTCTGCGGCGTTTCCGGTGGCGATGTACTTATTGCCCTGAGCTTTGTAATCAGCCCAGTTTATATCGCTGTAAACTCCGGAGACCCAGCCTCTGTATTCCGCATTTGCACTGCCGCCGATCTGACCGTCAACGGCGTATTCGGGGAGGAAGGTCACACCGTCGTCGGTGGTATAAAGAGAGCTTGTGGTTACCTTCTTGTAGCTGCGCGCGAGGTTTATCGTGGAATTATCTCCCGCCTCGGCGATGGAATACGTACCGATAAGGAGCGGAGAGCCGTACTGGCTGTTCGCCGGATTACCGTTGTATTCCCAGAAATCACTTTTGGAGATGAGGAACTGCTTTACCGCCGCGTTTCCTGCGGAGGCGATTCCGACATCGCCGTTTCCGAGCAGAGCCGTATTGGGAATACGGGAGTTTAATGTACCTGCGGTGTCGGGCTCGTTCCATTCACCGTAGTACTGAGAAATAATATCTTGCACTTCGTTCCACTCTGTTTCTGTGTCGTTAGATGTGTTGGCGGATGCAGAGGTGGGCATCGGCATCGCGCTTGCTACAAGCCCGGTGCAGAGCATTGCTGCCACTATCCGCTTTCTGTTTTTCATTCTCGAGTTACCTCCATGTTGTTAAAATATGTGGAGTCGCTTTTCACAGAGAGGTATTGCAAAAAGCTGCAATACCTCCGATCCTTTTTCAGAAATTTCTTACCGAAAGATTACTTTCTCTTCTTGAGAGAAACAAATGCTGCGCCCGAAGCTGCGAGAGCTGCCGAAGCGGTGATGATGCCTGCGTCGAGAGTCTGAGCTGCGGAGGAGACGTTTTCGGTCTTCTTTGCAACTGCCTTCTCGGACGAAAGAACGAGATCAACCGCACCGTCGGTCTTCTGATAGCCGCTTGCGATCGAAGCCTTGTCGGCGGGGATGTAGTTGTTGTACTGGAGCGAGAACTTGAACTCGCTGCCTTCCTTAAGCTCGAAGTTGGTTACCGGAACAGCAAGCTCGGTGATGTAACCGGTCTTGGTTGCAGTGCCGGCAGCCTTGATAACGTTGCCGAGCTCCTTGTACTTGAGCTCGAGTCTGAGACCGAGTCCGAGACCGTTGATGTGGATGTTACCGCGGGTGGATTCGTCTCCGCTTGCGCCCCAGTAGTAGAGCTCGAGGTTGTCGTTGGTCTCATACTTGGTGTAGTCAACGCCGCTCTCTTCCTTGTCGGTTACGGTGTTGTCAACGACCTCGGCGCAGAGATAGAGGTAGTCCTCATCCCAGAGGTAGTAAACGGTGGTACCCTTGTTAGCCTCAACGTTCTCCTTGGTCTCTCCGGTGATGAAGAAGCCGAAGTTGTCGAGAGTTACCGAAGCGGACTGCTTGTAGATATCGTCCATCTTGCCGTCGATAACGGGGGTGCCGTTCTTAACAGGGTTAGCTGCTGCGGAAACGGGGAGTGCAGCTGCTGCGATGAGGAGGGCTGCGATGCCGGTGATGATCTTTCTCATGATAAAAAATCCTTTCGTTTTTTCGCGGAGCGACTTTTTGCCGCTTTCCCGCTTTTTTTGTTTTTTGAGCTCTGCGAATCTTCATTGTGTAGCTCCTCGAAATGACCGAGATATTTCGAGGATGCTTTCAGTTGAAAAGCCGCTTTGCCCGCGCACCGATTTTCTTTTTAGTGCTATCATAATTATACAACATTTTTTCGGATAAAAAAACACATTTGTTTCTCCAGACCTTGCATTATATACGATTTTTCAAAGAAATTTCAACTTTTTCTCCAAAAACGGTTTTTGAGGTCAAAAAAACCGCTCTGCCCATCAGGCAGAGCGGAAAATCGCTTGTGAAATTTGCCTATCGCGCTGTCGCGTGATTACTTTCTGATTCCTTCGAGAGTCTTATTGATAGCTTCCTCGATAGCGGTCTGGTTTGCGGCAACAATGCTCGAAAGCTCGGAGCCGTCGTTCATACCGCTTCTGACGAGGCTTATGATGTTGCCCCATCTGTACATATCGCAGTTGTCAACGACGAAGTTGTTGATAACGATGTCAAGAGTTGCTGCGGATTCCATGTCGGATGCGACCTTGCCCTGAAGAACAGTCTTGTAGTAGGGTTCAACGAGGTATTCCTTGGAAGCCTCGGCAAGTGCCTCTATGATGAAGCCGGTGCGCTCGGGGGTTGCGTTGTTCTTTGCGACAACACAGGGGCTGATGCACCAGTCGTTTGCGGACTGGATATACTGCTCCTGCTCCTCATCCCACTTCGGAATGGGAAGAAGACCGAAGTTGATGTTCGAGCTGCGGAACTTTGCGAGGGTGTTGAGGACTTCGACTACGAAGAGCGACTGTCCGTTGCTGAACATATTGTATATGTCAGCGTCTGCGCCGATGAAGTAAGCGTTCTTGTTTGCGATGGTGTCGCGGATCTTGGTGAAGACATCAGCGGCGCGCTCGGTTCCGAGAGCAAGCTCCGGAATGCCATCGCTGTTGTTTTTGGTTATCATCTCGCCGGTTCCGTAGAAGAAGGGGATACCTGCGGTCGAGGTCTGCCATGCGATACCGAACTGGTCCTCCATGGTCATCTCGGTGTCACCGTTGAGGTCGTCAGCTACCTGAACAACCATTTCGTTGAACTTGTCAAAGGTCCACTTGCCGTCCGCGACGAGCTGATAGGGATCCTCGAGCTTGTACTTCTGGTGGATATCCTTGTTGAATGCCATCATGAGAACTGCCTTGTAGGAGTTGGTCGAGATGGCACCCATGCCGTAGAAGAGCTTGCCGTCGATCTCGAGCGATTCCTGGAACATCTGGTTCCAGCAGTCTCTCTGAAGGTCAATGTAATCGAGCTCCTTCAGGTCATAGAGAAGTCCTTGAGTTGCTGCGGAGGCTGCGGTTCTGCCCATCGGGAAGAATGCGTCGTAGCTGCCGTCATCCGCAAGGATGTAGGTGGTAAGCTCCGAGCCGTAGGTGTCAGCCGAATAGCCGGCACTGAGCGTGAAGCCGTAGGTCTGCTCGAGCCAGAGGTTACGTCTGAATACCGCGTCGTTAAGAACGTCACCAGTCTCCTCGGTCGCAAGAAGGTCGTTTATTGACCAGTCCTCGCCCTCGGGACGGATGAATACGCGAAAATCGTAGCCCTCGAGTCCAAGCTCCTTCTGAAGCTCGGGAGTGAACTTCGAGAGTATGCCCTGATCGGTGGTCTCGTCCGCGGACGAGCTGTCGGAGCTTGCGGACGATGTGGTATCGTCGCCGGTGTTGTTGCCGCTCTGCGTGGAGCCACAGGATGCGGTGAGCATGAGTGCGGCGAGCAGCAGACTTATGATCTGTTTCTTTTTCATGATTTTTCCTCCATAATTTTTATGTAAGATATTATATAAAAGCGGTATATAATTATTATACATCATTTTGAGGGATTATAAAACACATTTCTTTCGGTAAATGTTGCATTATATTCGATTTTTGAGTTTTTTTATGATAATTCGTGGATGGCTGAGTAACGCCGAAAGATTCCCACACAAAAAAGTGATGGGACGATAGGGAAAATCAAGAAAAATAGTATGCAGCTGATATTATTCGCAAAGAGCGTCTATTGTGTTTCGGATGGCAGCTTCGGTGGATGACTTGCTTGCGGCGATAATGCTCGATATTTCGGAGCCTTCTCTGAGACCGGATATGAGTCCCTTTTGGAGACCGCCCCACAAGTACATATCGGCGTTGTCAATGATGAAGTTGTTTATCGCGATGTCAAGCATATCGGCAGATTCCCGATCGCTTGCGACCTTGCCCTCAAGCGCCTTGGTGCAGTAAGGAGCCGCAAGGAAGCCCTGCGAAGCCTATCTTAGCGATCAACTCTTGCTTTTTTGTTCAATATGTATCACATTCCATAATAAAGCTCCCGATGCCGAGGCATTGGGAGCTTTATTTGCTCTGCAAGTATTAAAAGCGTGTGCTTTTATCGAGCTTGCATTATTTGCGCTTTTTTGATGTTGGCTTCTTCTTTTTGTTGATCTTGTTCACCTGACTTCGATATTCGGTCGGAGTCATGCCGAAATGCTGCTTGAAAACTCTCGAAAAGTGCGAGAAATTTTGATATCCCGCGTCGTAGCATATATCGGTTATAGCCTTATCGGTGGTCAAAAGATCTTTTGTTGAATGACGAAGACGGTAGATATTGAGTATCTATCGAAAGCCCTTTCCGAGATTGTCGGAGAGAATGGTACTGAGATAATATTTCGATATCGAGAACTTGTCGGCGGTATCTCCGAGACAGAGATCGTTTGAATAATTCTTGGAAATGTAATCGAGTATAAGGCTTATGCGCGACTTGTTCTTGGTCATTATCTTGTTGAAGGTGTTCTCCATGCCGAGAAGCATACAGAGTATCGAGCTGAGCATATGCTCGGAGGCGGCGTTTTTATACGGATTGTCCGAGAGTAGTGCCTCCTTTGCCTGAGTCGCAAGCGAATATATCAGCTTGAACTGCTCGGGATCGACCTTCGGAACTATCGGCGTGTTTATCTTTTCAAGGCATTCGCGGATGTGCTCGGTCACATAGTCCTTGTAAAAGCTGACATTGAATATCTCAACGTGTCCGCCGTCCTCGGGCAGAACGAAATTGTGTATATCGGACGGAGTGAGAATGTAAACATCTCCCTCGGATATATCAAAATATTCGCCGTTCAGGCACTCACTGCAGCTTCCCTTGGTAACGATCTCAAGCTCGTAAAAATCGTGCAGATGAAGATTGAAGGACTTTGTCATGGTGGAATAATTGAAGTATATTCCGTATCGTGTATATAAATTGTTTCCGACAAAGTATATAAGCTTTTTATCCATTTTTTTCGATCACTGCTCCATCTCTGAAATAAAATATCCTCTGCCGCGCGGATATTATCTACCTATTATTATAACATCTATATGTGAGTTTGTCAATAGCCGACTCGAATATTTTAACGGTCGGTCACAGCTGCGTGAGAGCTTCTCGGCATTGCCTCGGTCGGAGTCAGCTTGTAATAACGCTTGAAGCTCCGCGCAAAGTTTGCCGCGTTGTCAAAGCCGCAAAGCTCCGCCGCCTCGAATACCGTGAGCTTTCCCGATTCGAGTAGCTCGCGGGCGTATTTCATTCTGAGGGCTTCGATATATTTGTGCGGAGTCGTTCCCGCGTATTCGTAAAACACGCGGTGAAAATACTGCGAGGTTATCCCGCAGAGCTCCGAGAGAAATTCGACGCTCAGCTTGCTTTCGCGGTACTTTTCGTGGATCGCCTTTATCGCAGGCTCGATCAGGCGGTATTTTTCGCTGTTGGTGTAGGATACCGAGCGTTCGCAGAGCTTTTCGAGCAGCTGCAAGAGAAGTATCTGACAGCGCAGCTGATAGCCCGGCATACGCTTTTTGCATTCGTCTGCCAGCTTTTCGAAAAATCCGCGCAGCTCACCCTTGGTTTTTATCACCTCAAGCTCAAAGAGCTTTGTCGGGCAGTCAAAGCGGATCAGATAGCCGTTGAATTTGTAGGGCGTTTCATATGCCTCGTCTATGTGATGGCTGTGCGGCGGAATCAAAAGTATATCGTCCGCCTTGGTTTGTATCCTTCGATAGCTGCCGTCGGGATTTTCATATAAGCTGCTCGCGGTGTTTCCGTAAAGCGAGTACCACAGCTGCGTGTCTTCGGTCAAAAAATCATATTTTCGCGGTGAGAGCTTATCCTCATACGCGCTTTTGAATATCGGCATATTCTCGGGAGAATTGCAGAGAAGGTCAAGGTTCATTGTAAAGCATCCTTTCGTTTCTGTTTTTTGTCTGATTATATTCTACCACATTTTTTTGCGGCTGTCAATATTATGTTTGCTTTTTGAATCAAGGTTTGGGTATTGATATTTACTTTTCACATGATATCTGATATAATGTACTCATAATCAAAGGCTCTTAAAGAGAGCGGAAGGGAATATATTATGGAACAGAGAATAGCGGAGCTTCTTGAGCTTTCGAATGTCAGCGACATTTACAGCGCACCGGTACATACCGAGTACAAAAAGGAGTGGCTACTCGAGCCGACTCCGATCGCAAACGCGCTTAAGTTTTCCGAATACATGAAGCATCAGACGGTATTGACCGAGCCGAGTCTCAGACTTCCGGGAATGTTCAGATTTGACGGCAGCTTTCCGGCGGATATTTTCCGACGCATAGGCTACAATAACTTCCGGAATGTTGCAGGCTCATTTTATCTCAAGCCGCATAAGGGCATCGCGACCTTTGAGTGGCAGCATTCTACGGTCGATTACGGCACGGTACTGAATATAGGTCTGCCCGGACTTCGGAAAAAGATAGAGGCATCGAAAAAGGAGCATTCGGGCGATAAGGATAAGCTCGATTTTCTCTGCGCGCTCGAGATAACCTGCGGGGGCATAGAGGCGTGGTGTATGCGCATTGCCGATGAATTTGAAGCTAAAGCGTCCGAGGCTGCTCCCGAGCGCGCCGCCGAAATGCTCGAGACCGCAAGACTGTGCCGCGACCTTACGACCATGCCGCCGCGAAGCTTTAGAGGCGCAGTCACGATGATGGCTATACTTTTCCAGTTTCTGCCCGACAGCATCGGACTTATCGACCGACATTTCTATTCCTTCTATACCGCCGATCTCGCCGAGGGACGGATCACGCGCGATGAGGCAAAGAGCCTCTTGCAGGAGCTTTTCGTCATAATCAAGGCGCAGACGGTCTACACCTCGGGAAACTACGGAAAGGGCGGAGAATCGCACTTTGCGATCGGCGGCTATAACGTGAACATGGAGGACAACTGGAACTGTCTCTCCGATCTCATCCTCGAGGCATTGCTCGAACTCCCGATGTGCTGTCCGCAGATATCGATCCGATGGACTGATAAAATGCCCTTTGAACGCTTCAAGCATATCCTCGACTGCGAGCGAAAGGATAAATATAAGCGCATCGCGGTAATAAACGATGAGTCACGCATCCTCGCGTATACCAATATATTAAAGGTGCCGCTCGAGGAGGCGGTCGCATATACAACTGTCGGCTGTAACGAAACCGCTTTCCCGGGTGGAATAGATTATTCGGGAATGCACTCAAACCTCTGGCCGTCGATAACCCGTCTCACGCACGAGAAGCGCGAGAGCTTTGAAAAATGCCAAAGCTTCGATGAGGTGTTCGAGCTGTTTTCCGAGAACATGACCGAGCTTATTGACGAGCTGATCTACTGGCAGGATAAATTCAACTATGCACGTTCTAAGGATATCGATGTGATCTCCTCGCTCCTTATGAACGGCAGTATTGAGAGCGGAGTCAGTGCGACCGGAGGCGGAGCTAAGGGCTATTATGCCACGATCTCAGCTGTGGGACTCATTTCGATAATCGATTCGCTTATCGTCATAAAGCAGTTCGTTTTCGATGAAAAGAAGATCACCGCGTCCGCGCTCTGTGATCTTCTCGATAACAACTGGGGCGACGGCGAGTTCCGAAGCTATGTATTGAAGCACGCGAATTTCTTCGGAAACAACGATGCGCTTTCGAACGATATTGCAAAGCGCGTGAACACGCTTATATATAATATATTGAAGGAAAGAAAGAATATCTTCGGTCAACGTTTCTTGCTCGGCAGCATGGATGGCTACAATCCGCACACCGCGTGGTTCGGTGCATTGACTCCGGCTACACCGGACGGACGCTTTAACGGCGACGGCGGAATGATCGGCATCGGACAGTGCGACGGCAAGGATCGCAAGGGACTTGTATCCCTTCTCATGTCGGTCGCACATATGGATCCCACGCACATAATGACCTCGACTCTGGTCTTCAATATCCAGCTCGAGGAGAATCTTATAACCAACGATCTCTATTTCGAAAAGACGGCTCGTATGCTCGAGACCTATCTCAAGGAGGGCGGAACTCAGTTCCAGCTCAACTATGTTTCACGCGAGACACTGCTCGATGCGACCGCAAACCCCGAAAATTACGGCTCGCTTCGTGTGCGCGTCAGCGGCTTTTCGGCGTATTACACCCGATTGCAGCCCGAGATACAGCAGGAGATCCTTCACCGTACAGAGGTAGGCTGCAAATGATCGGCATTGAAGGACGGGTGAACCGAAATGTACGGAAATATATTTGACATACAGCACGGCTCTGTTTCGGACGGCGACGGAATACGCACGACGGTATTTTTGAAGGGCTGTCCGTTCAGATGCAAATGGTGTCACAATCCCGAATCGCAGTCGGTAAAGCAGCAGCTCATGTTTTACAGCTTCAAATGCACAGGCTGCAAAAGCTGCCTTGCCGAATGTCCCGCGCGGAGCTTTGACGAAGGACTCATATTCGAGCGCGAGAAATGTATAAATTGCGGAAAATGTGTCGATATTTGCCGCGCCGATGCAAATCAGCTCTGCGGAAAAAGGGTCGAGGCTCTTGAGGTGATAAACGAGGTCGCCGAGGATCTGCCGTTTTATTCGGACGGCGGCGGTATGACGATTTCTGGCGGTGAGCCGTCGATGCAGCCCGATTTTGCGCTCGAGCTGATATCGCTTGCAAAGGAGCGGTCGATCGGCACAGCCATAGAGACCTGCGGACACGGTTCGACAGAGTTTTTCGAGCGAGCCTTCGAGCTTGGAGCGACCTTCCTTTTCGATATCAAGGAGCTTGACAGCGAGCCCCACCGTGAGCTTACCGGTGTTGGAAATGAGCTGATACTTTCGAATTTGGAGCGGCTTTTTGAGCTGGGAGCAAAGGTCGTACTGCGTCTTCCGTTGATCCCGGGAGCAAACGACAGCGAAGTAGAGCTCGAGCGGCTGAAAAGCTTTTTGACCGAAAAACGCGGAAAATATCTTCGCGCGGAGCTTATCCCGTATCATCGTCTCGGAAAGAGCAAGGAAGAGGCTCTCGGAATGATCGGAACAGCTTACGACAGCGTCGGAGCAAAGGCTCGAGCAGTTGAGCTTGCCGAATTTCTCGGAAACGGTGTGCGAGTGATCTGAAAATCAACCTTCGGTGTTGATACCTAAAAACGATTCTCCGTATCGGAGAAAAAATAAAATATTCATCCATTGACTCTACCCTCGGTTTCGTGTATAATAATTACAGACCGATCGACAGCGACAAAGTGTTCGGTGCCGATCGGTCTGAGATTTTTTAGAGAGGTGTTATATTATGCGCGAATCAAAGCTGTGCGAAAGACTTTCCGAACTCAGAGCCGCAAAAGGGATGACCCAAGAGGAGCTTGCGAAATGCCTTGAGGTATCGGACAAAACTATTTCGAAGTGGGAATGCGGAGCGTCGGAGCCGAGTCTTGCTATGCTTTCGGCAATTGCCGATCATTTTGGAGTCAGCACCGATCGCCTTCTCGGAAGAGACGAATATGATAATCCTGAGCTTAATGTGATAGGCTCCGAGCTGAGAGGACTTTCACGAGATGAGGCGATACTCAAGGTGTTTGAGCTGGCGTTGTCGGTGCCGTCGGCGATATATGAAAATACCGATATCTGCACCGGAGACCCGAGCGGAGCCGTCCCCGAGCTGAAGGCTTCTCCGCGCTCAAAAATCGCAACGAGTGATTTTTACTGCTTTACCGTAAGCTCCCACGATGTAAATGCCGCGGTCATGCTTCTCAAAAATCGGGCGGATTTTGCATGGCTCAAGGAGCGTGAAACGCAGGAAAGAATATCCGAGCTTTTCGGCTTTTTATCCGATCCCGATGTGCTTTCGCTGATGTATTTCCTGAATTCGACCGACTGCACGAAAAATTTCACGGCGGATTTCGCGGCAAAGGCGGTCGGTATATCCGAAAGTAAGGTGACTGAAATACTCCATACTCTCTGCGAGATCAGCGAATGCCGACGCTTCAAGGCGGCACTTGAGGAAGGCGAGGTCGATATCTATCGGTTCCACGAGGATGGACTGATACTTTCGCTCGTCTCGCTTGCGTTTGAGCATATGTGCGGCAAAAAGTCCTACAGCTACAACCTCAGCGGCTTTTGCCGCATGATCGGAGAAGGAGGAGCGAAAAAATGAGTCTTTCCGAAAATATCAAAAAATTCAGGATAGCGAGCGGATATACGCAGGAGCAGCTTGCCGAAGCACTCGGTGTTTCGGCTCAGGCGGTCTCGAAATGGGAGACGAGCGATACCTATCCCGACGGCTCACTGCTTTTGCCGCTTGCAAAGCAGCTCGATGTGTCTCTCGATGAGCTTTTCGGAAACGATGAGGTATCGATGTCGGATATCTCGCGAAGACTGATCGAGCTTATCAAGCAGACCGAAAGCTCGGAGCGGTTCGAACTGCTGCGTGAGATATGTTGGCAGCTCGAGCGTGGAATGTTCAACACCTGTATGCCGATCGAAACGAAATACGACCCGAACGAGCTGAAGGAGCTGGTGGAGAATTCGTACATCTTCAACGATTTTGGGTTTACGCTGATATCAAACGGAAAAGAGCCGTTCTTTGCGGTATTTCCCGAGCCGAAGGAGGGGTTCGGAAATTTTCTCAAGAATGAGGAAGAGCTTTTGAAGATATTTTCCGCGCTGTCGCATCAAGAGACAATGAGAGCGATAAAGGAGCTTTATAAAAAGGGCGGAGAATATGTTTTCGAGGCTTCGGTTTTGGCGCGAAAATGTGATATCCCACCCGAGCTTACAGATCGGGTCATGACCGAGCTGATCACACTGCGGATCGTTACACGCATGGATATATCGGTGAACGGAGTCGATCGAGTACTCTATTCCGCAAGACCGAATTTCAAGCTGATCGCACTGCTTTTGATGTCTCAGGAGCTTGTCTATCGTGGAACCTACTGCCTTATGGCAGAGTGGCGAAACAAGCCTATTTTCAGGAGTGAATGATATTTTAGCCCTGCCCGAATTTCGGGCAGGGCTTTACCAAATGCGCCGGATCGCAAGCTGTCCACAGAGCTGTGGACAGCTCAGAGTGTGACCACCGGCTTTATAAGGTCGCGCGGCTTGTCCTTCATAAGCATGAGAGCCTCATCGATATGCTCAAAGCCCGAGAATCGATGGGTCAGCAGGAGTGAAGCATCGAGACGGCGATAGCGAAGCAACTCTGCAAGGCGTTCCATTCGAAGTCTTCCACCCGGCATAAGTCCGCCCGCGATGGTTTTGTGACCCATTCCGCAGCCCCATTCGACTCGCGGTATTCGGACATATTCGCCGCTGCCCAGATAATTCACGTTTCCGATTATCCCGCCCGGACGGCAGATCCTTACGGCATCTATGAAGGTATCGTTATCACCGCCCGCCACGATCACCTTGTCGGCTCCGCGATTGTTTGTCAGCTCGAGCAGCTGATCGGCAATGTTTCCGTTGTGATAGTCGATTATGTCGGTCGCACCGTACTCCCTTGCCGCTTCGATGCAGCTTTTTCTCGAGCCGACCGCGAATATCCTTCCTGCGCCTCGAAGCCTTGCGCCCGCGACCGACATAAGCCCTACCGGACCGATACCGATTACGCAGACGCTTTCACCGAAGGCGACCTTCGCCAGCTCAACACCGTGAAAGCCGGTCGGGATCATATCCGACAGCATGACCGCCTCGCTCGGATCGACTTCGTTCGGCAGCTGTGCGAGGTTTGAAT
>CAYRKS010000024.1:0-15656 GCA_964424855.1 uncultured Lachnospiraceae bacterium | reverse complement strand
GTCTCGGGAGACGATACCTACTACCTCTATCAGATGCACTCGATGGAGGGTCCCAATATCGCCCTTCAGAACGGACTTTATAACCTCTATGACTTCGATCAGATCGACTTCTCTCAGCCCTGGTGGCTCGACTTCAGGATCGATGAGCAGACCTTCATGGGTCAGATCTACTGCTTCAACAGCCCGATCGAAACCAATGTCATCTCGGGCGGCGTTGTCCTCTACTTCAACCGCGACCTCATTGAGGATCGTAAGCTCGATGACCCCTATGAGCTCGTTCAGTCGGGAACCTGGACTATGGATAAGCTCTACGGCATGACTAAGGACGCATATACCGACCTCAACAACAACGACTCCGCAGATATCGATGACTTCTTCGGCTATGCAGGCTATATGGGCGAGACCTATTATACCCCCGTCTCGGCAGGACTCGATGTTGTCACAAAGTCAAGCTCCGACCTCGAGCTCACCGTAAACAGCGAGAAGACCATCTCCTATATCGAAAAGTGGTATAAGCTCTACAGCAGCGATTCGTCGCTCGTTCAGCCCGGCTGGTCTACCGCCGAGCAGGAGACCCTCTTTAAGAGCAGCCGCGCGATATTCGTCTCTGGCGGTGTCAGCAGTGCCTCGAATGTCTACCGTGACAGTGATATCAACTTCGGTATCATCCCCATGCCCAAGCTCGATGAGAACCAGGAAAACTATTATACGATGGGCGGAAGAACTCAGTACGGTATCCCGAGCACCGCAAAGGATCCCGATATGAGCGCGACCATAGTCGAGGCAATGACCTGCGCCGGCTATAAGAGCATACTCCCCACCTACTACGATATCGTCCTCAAAAACAAGCATATGCGCGATGAAGAACACTATGTTCAGGCTCTTGAGGTCATGGATATCATAGAGAAGTCGCTCGCCGTTCCCTTCTGGTACACCTACGGCGACTCCAAGCTCTTCCATACGATGATGAGCGACCTCTACTCCAAGGACTCCACCGATTTCGCTTCCTACTATGCTTCTAAAAAGAGCATAGCTCAGGACAGAATAAATACGATTCTCGATTACTTCACTCAGAACAGCTGAGATCAAAATCAATTATCGAAAGGAAACCAAAACAATGGACGAAAAAGCTCTCTGGTACAAAACCGAACACCACATCCCCGTTCTCGGACACCGCGGAATCTTCGCAAGAATCCCCGAAAACACCATTCCCTCCTTTGAGGCGGCGATCGATCTCGGAGTCGATCTCATCGAATTCGATGTCAACATCACAAAGGACGGCATACCGGTCGTTATCCACGATACCACCATCGACCGCACCAGCGACCATTCCGGTCGCGTCCGCGACTATACCCTCGCAGAGCTGAAGACCTTCAACTTCGGCGCAAAGTTCCACGGCGGCTTCCGTGAGGCGGTCATCCCGACCCTTCGCGAGGTTCTGACCCTCGTAAACGAAAAGTCGAAGACCCTGCTTCTCAACGTCGAGATCAAGGATATGACCGAGGAGTGCGTCGATAAAACTGTCGCAATGCTCCGTGAATTCGGAATCTGCGAGCGCACGGTAATCGCTTCCTTCGATGCCGCGATCATCAGATATACCAAGAAGACCTACCCCGAAATGCGTACTCAGGGCTTCCCCGGACGCATGATGGCTAACTTCACCGAGGAGACCTATGACTGTATGTTCGGAATGGGTATCCCGATGTCGTGGGAGGGCTGCACCGATGAGGTCGTTCGCGCCGATGTCGAATTCGCAAAGCAGCGCGGTATCCTCGCATGGCTCTTCTGCGCAGATACCCCCGAAAGCGTAAAACGCTGCGTCGATTTCGATACCGATAACATCACCGGAAACGATCCCGCAGTCGCACTCAATACCCTTCGCGAAATGGGACTTCATAAATAAAATCTCAAAAGCCGATGAGAATATCCCTCATCGGCTTTTGCTGTCTTCATTTCCACACCTTTTTGCTTCCCTGTGATCTCACATAAATAAAGGCATCCGCACCGATACGGCGCGAATGCCAAGCTTTTATTAACAACTGTCAAAGCTTAGAATAGTATTTTTTGACCTTTTCGGTCTGCCCATTCCCGATAGCTTTTTCACGCAAAGCTGCTCGTAATCTCGAGCCATGCGCCTTCACATGAGCTTCGTCCCTTCGGATTATCTCGTCGGAAGCCAGCAACCGTACTTCTTGTCCCAGAGCTTACCTGCCGAAGCATAGTCGATGACAGTGAACTCGCCGCCGTGTACGGTCGGAACCTTAAACTCAACAATGCGATCGTAATCGGCACTGTTCGATACCTTTACATCGACAACACCGTCGCGGTCGTACTTGATATCGACCGGAGCTTCTACGTTCTCGCCGAGTCTTTCGTCGCGCGCAAGAACGAGCGGTCCGCGTCTCATTGCAATGTGGAACTTCGCCTCCGGAGCTTCGTTGAAGATCACGGGGAACATTACGTCATCACCGTTCCGTGCATTGACCAAAACATCATGACCGCAATGCGGAGCATGGATAACTCTCGTGCGCATATCGAGGTCGAGAACGAGCTTGTCGCCCTTCTTCCAGACACGGGTTATGTCGGTGTAGCCGACCTTTGTAAGCTCCTTCTCGCCGCATACGGTAAGCTCTGCCGCCGCACTCCACTCGGGGATGCGAAGCGAAAGAGTGAACTCCTCGTCAGCCTCTGGCTCGACCGTGATTTCTACTCTGCCGTCAGCCGGATATTCGGTGTCGAGCTTGAGAGTGAGCGAGCTTCCCGACGGAGTCTTCGTAACGATGCTTCCGGGAACGTAAAGGTTCAGCGCAACACCCTTTTCGGATACCATCGCGGCAACCTTGGAGATAAGTCCGGTTCCCGCAGAGCCTATGCAGGCACAGCAGCCGTAATAGTGATCGTCGGGCATCATCTGCATTCCGCCGATAGCGCGTCCGCGATTTCCGATGGTCAGCGCGGAATAGCTGTCAAAGGGCATAGGCTCGAGGAATGCGTTGGGATTGCGTCCCTTGATGAACTCGGTGTCGAGCATCTTCTCGGTGTTGATCGAACCGAGATATGCGTTGTAAAGTGCCTGCTCAAAACGATCCGCAAATGCCGGATCGCCGGTCAGCATGAGAAGCTGCCAGCAGAACTTCATCCAGGTAACGGTAACGCAGGTCTCCTGCATGACTCCCTTGTAGCTCGTGTCGGTCTGACGTGCCGCAGAGTGGTCGAAAAGCTCGTGAGTGCAGCCCGCACTTCCGATTATCGTTATATCGCTGTTGATAACACGACGCGCAAAGCGGATTACCGCCTGCTTGTGCTTTTCAATGCCGGTCGCACGGTAATATTCAAGGAGTCCCTCGAAGTTCGACATCATCTCATATGCCTTCGTTACCGGGTACTGATAAGGATCGGTCGTGTCTCTGTATGCCAGATCGAAAATGTTGCAGACCGAGGTTCCGCCTTCGCCGACTATGTAGGTCGCAAAGTCGAGATACTTCTGCTCGCCGGTTATATCGTAAAGACGGACGATAGGCTCGAGGATCGACGACGAATTGAGTCCTCTCCAGTACTGCGAAGCATAGGTAATGCGCCTCTTTCCCTCGCCGATTCCGAGCTTCGAGATGAGATAGTCCGCCTGACGCTTCATCGAAGCCTTCATGCGCTCCTTGAGCTCCTCATCGGTGCATATCTCCGAATAGTACTGCATACCGAGCAGAACATACTTTCTGCACCAGAGATCCCAGCCGTTGAATTCGTTCGCCGTGTCGTAGGAAGAAATGCGTCCCAGCTCGTCCTCTGCCGTCAGCATATCCTCAACCGTTTCGGTGAGAGCCTTGTAAAGCTCGGGATTCTTGGTGTAGGAATAGGTGAACGCCGCACCGCGCATCATCTTGCCCCAGTATTCGCCTCTCCAGCCACGGCTCTGGCTGTCGGTGTGATCCTTGAACTGTCTTACAAAGCGAGCCCAGTTGTCTGCGTTGAGAAGCTGAAAGTCCTCGATGTATCTTATCGCCTTGTCAACAACACCGGTAAAACGGCAGTCCGCCGTCATGTCGGTGAAAAGAGCATCGGTGTCTATACGCTTGTAATTGACCGTCCCCTGCTCATAAAGGTTTTCTATAGCCTTGCTCATTTTTTGATAAATCCTTTCTCTTCGGGAAGCTCCCGGGTCGATGAGTATATTATACCATTCCCATTCGAAAATGTCAAGTGTATTTTGGAAAAATCCACAGCTTTTTTTCCGTAACTCGGGCGGATTTTTTGCTAAAGACAAAGCTCTCCGATCGTCATTCCTCACTGCCCTCACATCATCCCACAGCCCTTAAGATCGCCTCACCGCCGAGAAAGCAGACGAGCCTTGTGCCTAATCAGCAAAATTCAAGCCTGACCTGCAATCGAATGTCCGAAGGTGTCATTTTCGCTTTTGCGGTGACGAAGAGAAAGAGAAAAGAGACAGAGAAAAGAGATAGATATAGAGAGAGAGATAGAGAGAAAGAAAGTAAAGAAAGAAAGAGAGAGCGAAAAAAACGCGGTCTTCGACCGCTTGGCGCGCGCTAATAAACAAAGCTTTTACAAATTCCTGTTGAAAAAAGCATCGAAATGTGCTATAATATATCGATTCGCCCTCTTCGGGGAACCTTTATTCGCGTCATATACAAAATCTGCCATATAGTGAATCAAAACCTCACTCAGAAGGGATGATTAAAATATTTATCAAGCCTAAAGCACTGTTCAAAAATACCCTCTGCGCACTCTTATGTGTCTTCGCCCTCCTCACGCTTTTTTCCTGCGGCGGCGAAGAACAGCTCCCTCCGTCCGACGAAAAAAAACAGGTCGCGCAGCTCTATATAACCTCAAATGACCCCGATTCCATCTCGATCAACGCATATACCGACTGTACCCTCAGACTCGTCGATCCGAACGGCGAATATTCCGAGCTGAATGACAGCGGCGGATGCATAAAGGTCAGAGGTCACTCGACCTCCGAAGGCGAAAAAAAGCCTTACAACATAAAATTTTCTTCGACGTGTTCTCCGCTCGGTCTCGGAAAAAGCAAAAAATTCTGCCTGCTCGCAAATCTTTTCGATAAGACTCTCATGCGAAATAAGCTCTCCTATGACCTCGCTTCCGAGCTCGAAGGCTGCGATTATACCCCAAACAGCGAATATGTCGATGTCTATCTCAACGGAAATTACCTCGGAAATTACCTCATGACTCAGCCGATCGGAGTCGGTGAGGAAAAGGTCGATATAAACCTCCGAAACAACGAATTTCTCCTCGAATGTGAGCCGTATGACGGCTACAGCAACGAGAAAAACATAATCACCCCCATCTTCGGGATACGCCTCGGCTTTAACGAGCCCGAGCTCCCCACCGACGGTCAGCTGAAATGGCTCGGTGAATTTCTCAATAAAGCGGAAACCGCTCTCCAAAGCGGTGAGCTCAAGCTTATTGAGCAGTATTTCGATATCGATTCCTTTATCGATTTTTATATCGTCAACGAGCTTTTCAAAAACGTCGATTTCGGCGTGTCCTCCACCCGCTTTTACGTTAAGGGTGAAAAGCTCTATGCGGGACCTGTCTGGGATCTCGACCTCTCCTCGGGAAACGCCACCGAGCTCGACGGCTTCTACGCCGAATACCATAACGATGACTCGAGCGGCATATCGACCGAGGGCTTCTATTGCCGAAAGCTCTGGTACGCCGAGCTTTTTAAGTGCGATGAATTCAAAAGGCTCTTCGCCTCACGCTATTTGGAGCTTCAGCCTCAGCTTGTCAATCTCTACACCGAAAATGAGCTGGGAAAAAGCCGTATAGACCGCCTGATCTATATCTACGGTGATTCCTTTGACGCAAACTATTCGGTAGCCGGCTGGGATGTTTCAAAGCTCTACGGTCAATTTGAGACCCGCTTCCCCGCCGATACCTTCGAGGGAAATGTCGATATCCTCCGAAGCTGGCTGAAAGCACGCAACGAGTGGATACTCGCAAATCTGGAAAAGTAAAAAAATGAACCCCTGTCGATTCAAATCGTCAGGGGTTCTACTGTATTCAGTCGGCTATTCGTTTGCTTATCTTCCCTCGCTACGCTCGTCAGCCCCTCTTATGGCTGTAAAGGTCGCATACAGCGGATTTTTCGTGCGCAGAATCACCGATCCTCCTCTCGCTTGCTCTCCGTTTTTCTTGCCTTCAAGGTTCCGATAAAAATCGCAGCCGCGGCAATAAGCAGCATCAGCTGCGGCGCGGTAAAGGAATCGATCAGCGAAGCGATCGAAATTATCAAAAAACCGATCGAAATAAATAACAACGAGGCGATTTTTCTCCGATCCATCATGTGCTTTGCAAGAAATCCGCCGAGAAATATCGCATAGACCGCACATATAAACGGCAGTATCGCGACCTTTCCGAGCTTAATGCACTTCAAAATAAATGCGGGCGGAAATACCCCGAGCTTCATAGCGAGAAAATTTATCACCTCGCGCAGTGCCGAAAGTATGCCTATGCCAAGGCAAAAACCTCCGCCTTTTGCAAAAAGCTCCTTGCTCGGCAATGTCAAAATGTAAACGCAGAGCGCAAGCACAACCGCCGCTCCGATAAAAGTGAGCATATTTTTTCCTCCTTAAAGTCTCTATGACCTTGAAGCTATTATACCACATCTCAGGGTCGTTGTCAATATTCGCGCCGTATTATCCGCGCTTTTCTCCCAACTTCGGCAGAATTCAGATTTAATACTTGATTTTATCCCGAAAATATGGTATACTATTTATATCTATCTCAAAAGACAGGAGAGCTGAAAATGACAGCAATAAGCTTAAGCGATGTCTCGCTCGAATTCGGCACCGATGTCATCCTCGATAAGGTTTCCTTCAGCCTTAACGAGGGCGATAAGCTCGGTATCGTCGGAGTCAACGGAGCGGGAAAATCCACGCTTTTCAAAATAATCACCGGTGAATATCAGCCGACCTCCGGCTCGGTCTTCATCTCAAAGGACAAGTCGATCGGTATGCTCGAGCAGAACACCGGACTCGAGGGCGAAAGCACAATCCTCGAGGCAATGCTCGATTCCTTCGCTGCGCTCATAGCCGACGAAAAACGCCTCGAGGAGCTTCAGTCAAAGCTCGATTCGGGTGACGAAAATATAATCGCACAGTATACCTCGCTCGAGGATCGCTTCAAGCGCGCGGGCGGCTATGAATTCCGCTCGAGATGTAAGGGCATACTCAAGAACCTCGGCTTCGACGAGCGATTCTGGGAGCTGCGTATATCCAGCCTATCGGGCGGTCAAAAGACCCGCCTCGCTCTGGCAAAGCAGCTCATCGCCTCGCCCGATATCCTCATGCTCGACGAGCCGACCAACCACCTCGACATCGAAACCCTCGCATGGCTCGAGGATTTCCTCTCCCTCTGGAAGGGTACGCTTCTCGTCGTTTCCCATGACCGCTGGTTCCTCGATAAAGTCACAAACCGCACCCTCGAGATCGAAAATACCCACGCCACCCTATATAACGGAAATTATACCCGATATATCGAGCTCAAGGCGGAAAACCGCGAGATACGTGAGCATCAGTATAAAAATCAGCAAAAGGAGATAGCCCGCATAGAGGCTTATATCGAGCAGCAGAGACGCTGGAACCGCGAGAAAAACATCATAGCCGCAGAAAGTCGTCAAAAGGCTCTCGACCGCATGGTCAAGATCGAACGCCCCGATGCACTCCCCGAAAAGATACGCCTCACCTTTACAAAATCCGGTGAGAGCGGAAACGATGTCCTCACCGTCCGCTCGCTCACAAAGAGCTTCCCCGATAAGCCCCTGTTCTCGGATGTCTCCTTCCTCGTTAAAAAGCACGACCGACTCTTTATCGCCGGTCCGAACGGCTGCGGAAAATCCACAATGATCAAAATAATCGCCGATAAGCTCCTCCCCGACTCGGGTGAGCTCGAGCTCGGCTATAACGTCACCGTCGGCTATTACGATCAGGAGAATCAAAACCTTAACCCCGACAACACCGTCCTCGATGAGCTTTGGGACTGCTACGAAAACCTCACACAGACCGAGATACGCTCGGCTCTCGCACTCTTCCTCTTTAAGGGCGACGACATCGAAAAAAAGGTCTCGGTGCTTTCTGGCGGAGAAAAAGCACGTCTCACCCTCTGTAAGCTGATCCTCTCGAAAATGAATCTCCTCATACTCGATGAGCCGACCAACCACCTCGATATAAACTCCAGAGAGGCTCTCGAAAATGCCCTCTCCGAATTCGACGGTACGATAATCGCCGTATCTCACGACCGATATTTCATCTCCAAGCTCGCCACCCGAGTCCTCGACCTCGGATCAAAGCCGGCTCTCGACTTCAAGGGCGGCTACGATGATTATAAGGCGTATAAAGCAAAGCTCACACAGACCGAGGACTCCGCGGAAGCCGAGAGCATAACCGATGCCAAGGAGCAGTATCTCCGCTCAAAGGAGCAGGCGGCAGCCGAACGAAAGCTCCGCTCGCGCAAGAAAAAGAACGCCGAGGAGACCGCAAAGCTCGAAGCCGAGCTCGAAAAGGTCATCGAGGCTCAGTCCGACGAGGAAAAGCAGAGCGATTATGTCCATATGAACGAGCTCTTCGAACGTCAGCAGCAGATCGAGGAAAGGCTCATGGAGCTTTATGAGGAGGCTGAAGGCTTTGGCGAAGACTAAAATGCTGGTCGTCGGCATAACCATGAACTGCGCCGGCACCGAAAAATCCTTCCTCTCCTTCCTGTCCTGTCTCGATTTCGACCGCTTCGATGTAACGCTCCTGCTCGCAAAGCGCGAGGGACTTCTGCTCGATCAGCTTCCAAAGCAGGTAAAAATCGTCGTTATGGAAAAATACGGCGATATGTTCCTTCTCTCGGGAAAAAATGCCGCAAAAACCCTCGTCTCCTGCTTCGTTAAGGAAAATCCGCTCACACTTTTCGAAATCTTCCCTTATTTCGTCGGAAGCCTCCTTACCAAGGGCGAAAAGCGCGCCTCGATCGCAACGAAAATGTGGCTGCATTTTATGAAAAAAATGCCCGAAATAAAGGACGAATACGATGTCGCCGTCGCATACTGGGGCGACCGTACAATGTTCTATATGTGCGATAAGGTCAAGGCAAGGAAAAAAATCGCGTGGCTCCACTTCGACTATAAAAACCCTCCGCGCGATAACGCTGTATACCGTCCGTATTTTGAAAAATGCGATAAGGTCGTCACGGTCTCCGAGACGATCGATGACTCCCTTCGCTCCGAGCTTCCCGAGATAGCCGACCGCTGCGTAATGATGGAAAACATCACAAATCCCAAGCAGATATGGGAGCTTGCCCTTCGCGGCGATACCTTCCCCGATACTCACTTCAAGGGTAAACGCATACTCACTATAGGACGTATAAGCGAGCAGAAGGGGCTCGACCTCGTTGTCCCCGTCCTTAAACGTCTGCGCGAGGAAAATTACGATGTCCGCTGGTATGTCCTCGGTGACGGTGAAAAGGAATATAAGGATCACCTCTCGGAAATGCTCGTCGATGCCGGAGTCGCGGATATGATGCTGTTTCTCGGAACGACCCCCAACCCCTATTCCTACCTGCGAGACTGCGATATCTACGCTCAGCCCTCGCGCCATGAGGGCAAGCCGATCTCGGTCGAGGAGGCAAAAATAATGTATAAGCCTATCCTCGCCTCGAGCTACCTCTCGGCAAACGAGCAGCTCGAAAACGGTCGTCTCGGTGTCATCTGCCCGATAAGCTCCGATGGTATATACGAGGGCATAAAAGCTCTTCTCGACTCGCCCGAGCTCTGTGACCGCTTCACCGAGACACTCGCAAAAAAGAGCTTCGGCAACAGCGGGGAGATCGAAAAATTCTACGATATGATAAAATAAAAAACGGAGGTGCAACAAATGAAGCTATTGTTCCGTCAGAGATTCTTTACATGGTTTGACAGCTATAATATCTATTACCTCGATGATGATATGTCGATCGATATGGTGGATTTCGACTCGCTCGATATCGCCTTCAGAGTCGAGGGGCAGTTTGCATGGGGTCATGCCTTCCATGTCTTCGATAAGGACGATAACCTGCTCGGAAAGCTCGAGCAGGAGCATTTCACCCTGCTCTCGCAGTATAACATTGAGGTCGGCGGCGAATATGTCGGCTCGGTCGAGCGCGAATTTTCGCTCTTCTCTCCTCGCTATAACCTCGAATTTCGCGGATGGCAGGTCGAGGGCGATATGTTCGGCTGGGATTACCGAATAATCGATGAAAACGATAATACCGTTGCCTCTATCTCAAAGGAGCTTTTCCGCCTCACCGATACCTATGTCATAGATGTCCCCGATGCCCGCGATTCGCTCTATGCACTCATGGTCGTCCTCGCGATCGATGCCGATCATTGCAGAAAATAATAAACCCCGCTCGGATGCCGCCGTGAACCTCACAGCAGCACTCCGAGCGGAGCTTTTTTTGTTTTTATCCCTCTGTCAATACCGAGCAGAGCCTTTTACTGTATACCCGCAATGGCATCGACCGGGAGCGCAAAGGCTATGCCCTGCGCCTCAGTCCCGAGTCCGATCCCCTTGTAAAGTGCGTGAAGCACCGCATCGCGGATCGAATGCTCCACAAGGATCAAAACAAGCTCCTTTTCGGGCTGGATCGAGATGTTGAAGAGCTTTTCGGCTTCCTTTCCGGCAGTTCCGCGTGCATTTATCACGGTTCCGCCTCTCGCGCCCGCAGAGCGCGCCGCATCCATAGCCTCAACGCTGAAGCCGTTGTTCACTATGCAGATTATCATTTCGTGTGAGAATTCCATTTTGTATCTGCTCCCTTCGGATTGTTGCTGAGGAAACGGTATACCGCTGCCCCGATAGTGCTGTTGAAGGGGATAGTCCAAGCTATTCCCTTTCCGTTTCTGACCGTTTCGAATTTCGAGGTCAGCATCTCGAGCGCGTCGGCGGCTCTGTCCTCGCGTATAACGCTCAAGATCACCGCCTTTTCCTTGTCGGAAAGTCCGAGAAGGCGCATGGTCTCGTCGCTCGCCGTGCCCTCACCCAAAAGCACTGTCTGCATATTGCATTCGTACCCCTGGAGAAGATCGGTGTAAAGCTCAGCCTTCTCTCGGCTGACGATGGTTACAAGCAGCTTCAATTTTATCGGAGCCGCCTGATTTTTTCCAAGCTTGCTTTCGTTCATCGCTGTTTCCCTTTCTTAAAAGTGTATCCCGCACTCGATCAAAACTCGATGATCTGCTCGTCGTCTGCCTCGAGGATACGACGCATTGCGACCTTTTCGGAAATGCGTCGCTTCATTACCGCCTTGAAGCCGAGAAGCTGTATCGTGATGAGCGGTGTCATTGCGACCATCGCAACTATGCCGAAAGCATCTGTGAGAACACTTTCAACGCCCGAAAGGCTGACGCATACTCCGACCGCGAAGGGCAGGATAAAGCTTGAGGTTAGCGGTCCCGACGCAACTCCGCCCGAGTCAAATGCGATAGCCGTGTAAATGCCCGGTACAAAGAAGGAAAGTCCGAGCGAAAGCAGATATCCGGGAATGAGATAGTATAAAATGTTGAAGCCGCAGGCTATCCTGAGCATCGAAAGTGCAATAGATATTCCGACACCGCACGAGAGCGCGAGCATCATTGAACGCTTCGACACCGTTCCGCCCGTGATCTCCTCGACCTGCTTGTTGAGAACGTGTACCGCCGGCTCCGCAAGAACGACGACCATTCCGATTATAAAGCCGAACAGCACTATCGCCCATTCGGGAGCGTTTGCCGCAAGCTCAACACCCATTCGATAGCCGACCGGCATAAAGCCGACATTGACCGCAGTGAGGAATACCACCAGCCCCAGGAAGGTGTAGATTATTCCGACCGCTATGCGTCCGAGTGTCTTCTTCGGAAGCTTCAAACAAGTGATCTGAAGAATGATAAAGAAGACAACGATAAGTCCGAGCGCGAGCGCGACCTCCTCGAATACCGTGACGACCGTATGTAAAAGCCCGATTCCGAGATTCGCCTCTACCGAATAGTCGGGAAGCTGATAGGTGAGTCCGCCGTCAGACGTTATTCCCGCCGCCATTACCGCGAGGATCGGTCCGACCGAGCAGAGCGCGATAAGTCCGAAGCTGTTCTCACCCGCGTTCTTGCCTCCGAGCGTCGATGCTATACCGACACCGAGTGCCATTATGAACGGTACCGTGATCGGTCCGGTTGTAACTCCGCCCGAATCGAATGCCATCGGGAGAAATTCCGGACTTCCGCTCACCACGACGAGCGAAGCGAGCGCAAACATGAGAAGATAGAAGAACATCAAAAGTGAGGAGAGCGATTTCTTGAAGATTATCTTGACGACCGCCAAAACAAGAAATATTCCGACTCCCACACCTACGACCGTGACCAGAACTCCCTCGCTTATGATATCCTTTACCTGTGAGGCAAGAACCGTGAGATCCGGCTCCGCGATAGTGATAAAGAGACCCATCAAAAAGCTTACCGAGAGTAAGAGCGGAAGACTTCCGGTCTTCGTAAGTCCCGCGCCGATGTGCTCGCCCATCGGAGTCATTGCCATGTCCGCACCGAGATTGAAAAGTCCGATGCCGAGGATCAAAACGAGAGAGGAGATCAGAAATACCACCAGCTCGGTGTCAGTCAGACTGACCAGCGGGGAAAAATAGAGTACCGCAACGATCAATGAGACCGGCAATACCGAGATCAGTGCCTCCCTGATCTTTGAGAGGAGAGCTTTTGCCAAAATTATGAACCTTCCTTTCATATTTTTCTTTTGCCGATATGTATCGGTTTTTTTCAGCACTAATATCTTAACATATTTTGAAGCTTTATGTGTTAATGCACGGTTAATTTGAAAAAAACATTTTTCCGCACACAGATTCCGATCGTTTTGATGCACATATTTGCGGTAAGCAAAGTGCTGCTATTGAGTAATACTTCACAGCTCACTCAACACCGTGAAATCTCGTTCCCTGATAGGTTATCCGAACTTTGTCCCCCGTATTGAGGCTGTAATACACGGATCTGCGGACGGAAAACTCGATCTCATCCTTTTTTTCTCCACCTTCATCCTCGATCGCAAAGGTTACATAAAACCGCCGAGTGTGTCCGCCGTTGCCGTGATGTACCAAACGACTGCGCCGATCGACCACCACCGCAGGCGCGGTTATGATCGGAGAATTGTTGTTTTCGTTCCAGGTCTTGAGATTGCCCCACACTATATATACGAATATACACACAAAAGCTATGAGAAAGACCGCGAAAATAAAGTCAAAGCCGCTTCCAAACACCATCATATCCCGAAAAACCTCCTCGAATTTTCAAATGCGTGACGGCAGAACTCCTCGCAGCTTATGCCGAAAAGCTCCGCCGCGCGCGCCGCGGTGTATTCGAGCAGACCCGAATGGTTCAGCTTCCCGCGATACGGCACCGGCGCAAGATATGGACAGTCGGTCTCGATCATTATTCGATCGAGCGGTATCGTCGGAACGATCTCGGCGAGCCTTGAGGCGTTTTTGAAGGTTATGACCCCCGAAAACGATATGTACCATCCGCGGTTCACCAGCTGACGCGCCATCTCCGCCGAACCCGAAAAGCTGTGAAGCTCACCCGTGACATCGGGATATTCGCGTAAAATGTCCATCACATCACCGTGCGCCTCGCGATCGTGTATTACCACCGGCTTTTTTACCTCTCGCGCAAGCTCGAGCTGCCGCCTGAACCAGGTCTTCTGCGTCTCGCGCGGCACATTGTCCCAATAATAGTCGAGTCCGATCTCGCCCAGTGCCTTTACCTTCGGATGCGCAAGCTGCTCGCGAAGACTCGCCATCACCGACTCAATATCATCCTCGGGAGCTATGTCCTCGGGATGTATCCCGACCGCCGCATATATACCGGGATATTTTTCGGCAAGCGCGATCGATTCGGCATTTGTTTCGAGCTTCGTGCCGTTGTTGACGATGTATTTCACCGAGCCTGAAAAAAGGGCGGAAAGAACCTCTTCCCGCCCTCCTTCGATCTCATTTCCCGGCTCAAAACGGCTGTCATTGTAGTGCGCGTGCGAGTCAAAAAGCGGATATCCGCTTCGAAAAACGAAATCAAAATCCATTTTATCTTACCCTCTGTCCGAGCGGAGTTTCGGGATCGAGGAATACGACTCTTACATCCTCTTCACCCGAGGCGAGAAGCATTCCCTGGCTCTCAACGCCGCAGAGCTTCGCGGGCGCAAGGTTTGCAACCACGATAAGCTTCTTGCCGATGAGCTGCTCGGGCTTGTAGAACTTCGCAATGCCCGAAACGACCTGACGCTTTTCATAGCCGAGATCGATCTGAAGCTTTAAGAGCTTCTTTGCCTTCGGCACCGGCTCGCATTCGATGACCTGCGCCGTTCTCAGCTCTACCTTCATGAAATCGTCTATACCGATCACCGCACAGCCCTCGGGCTTCTCGATCGGCTTGCTTGCCGCCTCGGCCGCTGCCTTGGCAGCCTCGCGCTCGGCGTTTATCTCCGCCATCATCTTCTCCTCGTCAATGCGCGCAAAGAGCGGCTTTGCCTCTCCGACGAGCGTTCCGACCTTAAGTCCGCCGAATTCGGACGCACTGTCGAGCGAACGAACCTCTGTGCCCAGCTCGTCGAGTATCGCCTTCGAGGTCGTCGGCATGAACGGCTCGAGCAGTATCGCACCGATTCTGACCGTCTCGAGAAGATTGTAAAGCACGGCTCCGAGTCTCGGAAGCTTCGCCTCGTCCTTCGCAAGTGCCCACGGAGTGGTCTCGTCGATATACTTGTTGGCACGGCGGAGCATTGCAAATACCGCATCGCTCGCATCGGCAAGATGATAGGAATCGAAGCAATCCGCGACCGTCTTCACAGCCTCATCTGCGGCTGCGTTAAGCTCGTTGTCAAGCTCCTCACGGTATTCGCCCGACTGAACGACACCGCCGAAATACTTCTGTGTCATCGCGACCGTGCGGTTCACCAGATTTCCGAGATTGTTCGCAAGATCGGCATTGTAGCGAGTGATGATGTTCTCATAGGTCACGCTTCCGTCCGACGCATAGGGCATCTCGGAGAGGCAGTAGTGACGAACTCCGTCAAGCCCGAATCTCTTTACCAGCTCATCGGCGTAGATCACGTTTCCGCGCGACTTCGACATCTTGTCGGTTCCGAAATTGAACCACGGATGACCGAATATCTTTTTGGGAAGCGGAAGATCGAGTGCCATGAGGAATATCGTCCAGTAGATCGAGTGGAAGCGCATGATGTCCTTTCCGATGATGTGGACATCGGCGGGCCAGAGCTTGTTATACTGCTCGGTCGGAACAAAATTTCCGTCCTCGTCAAGTCTGAGACCTACTCCGGTAGCATAGTTGAAGAGCGCGTCGAGCCATACATATACAACGTGCTTTTCGTCAAAGGTCACGGGGATTCCCCACTTGAAGGTCGAGCGCGAAACGCAGAGATCCTGAAGTCCCGGCTTTATGAAGTTGTTGATCATTTCCTTCTTGCGAAGCTCGGGCTCGATGTAATCCGGATGCTCCTCGATGTACTTGAGAAGGCGATCCTGATACTTGCTCATTCTGAAGAAATACGCTTCCTCGTTCGCCTTTACGACAGGTCTTCCGCACTCGGGACACTTTCCGTCAACGACCT
>CAYRKS010000023.1:11038-16010 GCA_964424855.1 uncultured Lachnospiraceae bacterium | reverse complement strand
AGCTCGATTCCGAGGTCGTTATCGAGGCTTATGTTCAGGCTAAGCAGTCCTGGTGGGACAACAAGGCTACCGTCTATGCTCAGGACAAGGACGGCGCATACTTCCTCTACAACATGGATTGCTCCGAAGAGGACTTCGCAAAGCTGACCACCGGTACCAAGATCAAGGTTACCGGCTTCAAGACCGAATGGTCGGGTGAGGTCGAGATCATCGACGCTACCTTCGAGCTCGCTGACGGCAGCTACACCGCTAAGGCTCTCGATGTTACCTCTATGCTCGGTACCGATGACCTTATCAAGCATCAGAACGAGTTCGTTTCCTTCAAGGGCTTGACCGTTGAGGCTTCGACCGATGCTGACGGCAACGAGGTCGCTTACCTATATAACTGGGACGGCTCGGGCGAAAAGGGCAGCGACCTTTACTTCAATGTCTCGCTCAATGGTCAGACCTATCAGTTCACCGTTGAATCCTACCTCTGCGGTCAGGATACCGAGGTCTATAAGACTGTCGAGGGTCTCAAGATCGGCGATACCGTTGATATGGAAGGCTTCCTCTACTGGTACAACGGCGTAAACCCCCACATCACCTCTGTTAAGGTAAAATAATCTAATATCCCCCGAGGATCGAAAATCCGTTGCGAGTTGCTCGTAGCGGATTTTTTTGTGCGCTTGTGTTCTCGACTTGTGCGCCGAGCCTTTTGCTCTCGCCCTTTTCGACCTTTTTCGTCCACTCGCCGCACGGAATTCAAAGCCGCGTTCGGTAAACCGCTCGATCCTCCGATTTGCCGCCTCGCCGAATAAAAGCTCCATATCTCCTCGAGCCGAATAAAATCGCGCCGCTCGAAGCCAATTCGAGCGGCGCGTTGCCTTGGTATTTTGCTGTTAGCCTTTGCTGTTAGCCCGTGCGTGTCTATCCTCGAGCTTGACGCTCGGTAAACTGTCATTAAAATTCAAAGTAACTTTTCTAAGTACGATCGTTGAGCGGAAATAAGCTTCAAAGCACCTTCGCCTGCCCCGCCCGCCTCGACGCACTGTGTATGATGTGGCACAACCTGACGGCGACGCACAGAGAAGCCTTGACGCTCGGGAGCGGCGACACGCCGCCGGCGACGCAGAGAGAAGCCTTGACGCTTGCGTGCAGGGACGCTCCCTGCCCGACACGCCGCCGGCTCCCTGCCTTATTCGGTGCGGAGGGCGACTACAGGATCCTTCTTCGCTGCCGAACGGGACGGGATTATTCCCGCAATCAGTGTTAAAAGTACACTGATTATTACAAGCGCAATCGCCGCTGTCGGCGGGAGATATGCACTTAAATTGTTTATGCCCGTCAGATGATGGAGGATCATGTTGATCGGTATGCAGAGTAAATAGGTTATCAGTACTCCCAAAAGTCCCGAGGTGAAGCCGATTATTACCGTCTCCGCATTGAACATTCCCGAAACATTGCTCTTCGAGGCACCTATCGCACGGAGGATTCCGATCTCCTTCGTCCGCTCCTGTACCGAGATAAGCGTGATGACTCCGATCATTATCGACGATACGATCAGCGATACCGCAACAAAGGCTATAAGTACATAGGTTATCGCGTTGATTATCGTCGTTACCGAGGACATCATTATTCCCACATAGTCCGTGTAGGTTATCTTCTCGATCTCGTCTGCATTTTCGTTGTACGCCGATATCACGTCGATTATCGTGTCCTTGTCCTCAAAGCCGGAGGCGTAGAGATTTATCGATACCGGCTCGTCAAGCTCGATGTAGCCAAGCTTGTCGAGGTTCTTGTCGAGACTCGACTCCGAAAATTCGAGCAGCTCGTCGCAGTACTTCGCGCACTCGGCTTCGGTCAGCTCGTCAAGCTTTGCATCGAGCATCGCCGAAAGCTGCGCCGCCGGTACCTCGGTCAGCTGCGCCATTACCTGCGCCGCGTACTGCGCCTTTACCGACTCGCCCACCGATTCGCCGATGTAGCCGCGAAGCTCGTCGTCGCTCATCGCCGAAATGTAGGAGGTTATCGTCTCGGCACTCATTCCGGTCTGCTCGACCATCGCGCCGATTATCGCCGCTTCCATCTCCTCGCGCGTCATCGGTCCGATAACCTGCGCGACCTGAGCCTCGAGCAGCTCGTCGGACGGAATGCTCATGAGCTTTTTGTAAAGCTCTGCCTTCTCATCCTCGCCGAGTCCCTTTATGTGCGAGCGGAAGATCTCCGCCTTCTTGCTGTCGGATTTGTCCTCGTCCTTGAACTCGAGTCCGGTGAAAATGTCGGTCGTCTCGTTTTCAAGCTGTGCCGTTATCGCGTCCGAGGACTTCGCGTTCTCGATAACGTAATCGGTCAGTGCCGAGGTGTAGCAGATCGAGCCGGTCAGCATCGCCGATACCGCATCCTCGCTTGGACGGATTATTCCCACGACCTTAAGCTTCAGCGCGTTGTCGTAGAGATACTTGAGTCCCGCGCTCGTGTCGCGAAGATCGGTGTAAAGCCCCGTCGCCTCGTCCTTTTGGTAGCAGTCGGGATTCAGGATCACGCGGTATTCGGTGGAGCAGATATCCTCGTAGCTCCAGCTCTCGGTCGAATATTCGATCGCCTCGTGGCTGACCGCCGCCTCTGCGATCGCATCTATGTCGTCGGCAGACTTGAGACCGAGCGCGTAGAGCGTCATGTCGGCGATCTCGTTGTTCTGGTCGAGTACTATGACTACCTCGTCATAGCTGCTCGGCCACTCGCCGTATACCATGTCGTACTGCTTCTTGATGACCGGGTTTATAGGATCACCGTCAAGTCCCGGAAGTATCTCCTGCCAGGTTCCGCTGTAGCCCATTCCGAGCATCGACGAAACTCCGGTCATGTTCGAGCTGTTTGCCGCAACTCCGCTCATCTGCGAGCCGAGGTGCTTTATCATTACCTCGCCCATGAGCTCCTGCATATCCGAGCTGATTATGTCGCCGTCAACATTCTTCGTGTAGGCGAGAAGATCGAGTCCGTAGGAGTATTTTACGCCGCTGAGTGCCGATGAAAGCGCGGAATCCTCATTCTTGAGCTCGGCTTCGATGTATGCCTTGAAGGCGGCGAGATCGTTTTGACGCGCGTCTATGTTGCTCATCGCGTTTACCATTTCGTAGAGCGCGGGCTTCTGGTAGACCGCATCGTTTTCGTGCGCCTCGGTCGATTTCGCCGAGTCGATGAAGGTCTGCATCAGCGACGAGAGATCGACGTGGTTGGACTCAAGCGTCAGAGGATAGGACGAAAGCGTGTCCTCCTGAACCGCATCGATGTAGTTCGTCGTTCCCTGAGAGACCGCCGCGATAAGCGCGATACCGATTATTCCTATGCTTCCCGCAAAGGCGGTCAGCGTCGTGCGCCCCTTCTTCGTGAAGAGGTTTTTGAGCGAGAGCGAGAAGGAGGTCGTAGGCGAGAGCGACGGCTTCTTTTCGAAGAGCTTTTTCGCGTTTTCATCCTCTTTTTCGCGCTCCTCGCGAAGCTCCGCCTCGCGGAGCGGGTCGGAGTCGGAGATTATGCTTCCGTCGAGCATCCGAACGATTCGCGTGGAATATTTCTCGGCAAGCTCGGGATTGTGCGTTACCATTATGACCAGACGGTCAGCGGCGATCTCCTTGAGAATGTCCATTACCTGAACGCTTGTCTCGCTGTCGAGCGCACCCGTGGGCTCGTCCGCGAGGATTATGTCGGGATCGTTTACGATGGCGCGGGCTATCGCAACTCTCTGCATCTGTCCGCCCGACATCTCGCTGGGCTTTTTGTGCAGCTGATTTCCGAGTCCGACGCGCTCAAGAGCCTCGGTCGCACGCTTTTTTCGCTCGGCTTTTCCGACACCCGAAAGACTGAGCGCAAGCTCGACATTCTGCAGCACGGTCTGGTGCGAGATAAGATTGTAGGACTGAAAAACAAAGCCTATCGAGTGATTTCGGTAGGAGTCCCAGTCGCGATCCTTGAAATCCTTTGTCGAAACGCCGTTTATAACGAGGTCTCCGCTCGTGTACTGGTCAAGACCGCCGATGATGTTCAGCATTGTGGTCTTTCCGCAGCCCGACGGTCCGAGGATCGAGACGAATTCGTTCGAGCGGAACTGAAGGTCAACGCCCTTCAACGCACGGACGGTGTTTTCGCCGGCAAGGTAGTCCTTTACGATATTTTTTAATTCTAACATTTCACCATTCCTTTTGAAAGCATATAAGCTCGCGAAAAAAAGGCAAAAAGCCCCGCGCGAGATCATTTTCATTCCTTTTTTGCAACGGAAATATTATACCACAAACTCGGCTCAAAGTGGTTAATTGCGGTTTATTTTTTTATAAACTTACAGTGCGGATTTATCTAACTGTTTTTGAATTAAAGAAAACCGACCCGAAAATTTCGGGTCGGTCGCTGCAAATATGCTCTTAAACTGCGTTCAGCCGCTCTGCCGATCCACGGAATCGAGAAGATATCCGCCGTTTTCGCTCACAAAGCCATAGGACACGGTGGCTTCGCAGCCGTCGCTTAGATAATGATCGGTGACAAACAGCGTGTTTCCCGAGGCGGTGAAGGTCGGGATCGATATCGATGTGCCGTATGCGCCGCCCAAACAGTAAAGCCCGTCGTTTGAGTCGATAAAGTGCGGCAGCTGCCCCTCGAAGAGGAAGGAAAGCTCGGATATCCGCGCCTTTGTGCAGACCTCGGACAGCAGCTTTTTCAGCTTGTCGATCGAATCGATGCCTTTTTTCGTGAAGCGTTCATCGGTTATTTTGTAATAAAAAGCGATATTTTCCGAATCGACCGGGCGTTCGAGCGACTTAGACAGATCGCATACGATGCCGCTTACATCGAGCAGCTCCAATACCTCGGTCGCTTTTTCATAGTAGGGAAGCAGCTCGTTCGCTTTCTTTCCGATAACTACCCGCACGGGCGAAAATTCCGACTCGAGCAGCTCGGCTCGGGTGTGGAAATAGGTTGCTGTCTCGAGAAGGATATCGTTATC
>CAYRKS010000023.1:4811-11028 GCA_964424855.1 uncultured Lachnospiraceae bacterium | reverse complement strand
GCGAAGCGCGAAGGTCAGCTTAAAATCGGAATCGTATTCGGATACCTCGCAGCCTATCGTGCAGCTGCTCGGGACAGAGGTGAGCTTTGAGCTGTAAGCCTTCAGCAGCTCGAAGTCCTCGCCGACCGCACTCACGGTGTCAAGGAGCTTTCCGTCCGAGAGACGTATTATCGCGGCTGACTGCTCGGTCTTTGAAGAGGGAAAGATGAGCACCGCGTAGTCTCCGCTTATCTTGAGAGAGGTAGAGAGCTTTGCAGTCTTCAGACGGCGGAGCCCCGCGCCGGGCGAAAAGCTTCTTTCGCCGTCGGTCAGGAAGTAATACTCGCCCTTTGCCTTCAGCTCCCATGCTCCGTCCCTGCAGAGCGTCGGGAGACTGCGGAGATTTGATAGTATCAGCTGATCGACCGAGGATACTCCCGAGAAGCTTTCTTTAATGCCTTCGAATTCCGCATCGAGATCGAAGGTCTCGGCGTAGGAGGTCGATTTTTCCGCGATATAGCTAACGTCTCCCGATACTCGGATATATCCGCTCTCGGAGAATATATCCGAACGGCTCATCAGTGTCTTGAGGAAGCGGCTCGGGTCTGCGCTGTAGGTGCGGGTGTAGCGTATCGCGCCCGAGGAATCGGTGAAGAGAAGGGTCCGGCATTTTGTAACGTCCTCGGCGGTGTCATGCTCCTCGTACACGTTGAGATCGCAGAAAATATAGCGGTCGCGCGAGCCGTCGGCGAGCAGCACCTGAAGCACGGTCGTTTTTCCCGAGGCGAAAAGCGTCAGCTCGGGCGAATCGTCAAAGACGATGGGATTTGTCGGCTCGAAGATGTTCGCACGCGCCTCAATTCGCCTGAGTGTAGTTCCGTAATTGTTCTTTTCGACCGTCAGAACCGCGTTGTCCGCATCGGTTATCGTCGCACGAAGCGAGGTGTATTCCTCGGTCGCGAGCATTTTCCCGATCTCCGCTTTGAAATCCGAGAGCGTCAGCGACATATCGGCGATTATCCTATCAAAGGAGAGCATACCGAGATTTCGCGCGATAACGTCGTCGAGCGTTTTGTAGCTTGCCACATAGTCGCGGTGCTGTGAAAAGAGCTTGTCGAGATCGATAACCTGCGAGATGGTCTGTGTCGCATTGGGGGTGAGAGCTATCTCGCCGTCGATGACCTCGGCAGCTCCGCTCTCGCAGTAGAAATCGTCGCGCGAGGTGATGCTGTCGAGGATCGACTGCGGGAACTGACCGAGATCGACCGAATTGTATCTCGTCGCGATCCGCTTGTAGGCGAGCCGACCGTCATTTTCGAAGAATACGAGATAATCGTCGGTTGACTGTCCGTACCATGAATTGAAGCGAAGAATGCTGTCCTTTGTGATGATGTAGGTGTCGCCGAGGTCGTAGTAGAGCGATTCGACCACCACGCAGTCCTCGACCGTGAAGATATCGAACTTTATGCTTCCGAGCATTTTCATCGGCTCATCGGGGATCAGTGTCTGATCGTTCGCAAGGAGTCGAGTCAGCGTCGGATGACCGTCCTCAAAGGATATCTCGAGGGTGGGTTCGCCGCGGTCGGTCAGCGTGACCTTGATCGTATCGTTCCGCTTGCCCTTTGCTTCATAGGCGGTCAGCTGCTCGATAAGCTCCGAAAAGCTCATCGAAAGCACAGTAACGCTGTTTCCGAGCAGCTCGGCGGTCTTCACGCGAAAGATCGTGTCGAAGCGGTAGGTCAGGCGAACGGTTGTCTCGGAGGCGAGAAATTCGCCGTTTATCGGTGAAGCACAGCCGATCGACAGGTCACAGCAAAGGATATCGTTCTCGACAAGATAGCTGTATCTGCGGTCGAAGCGCGGATCGAGTGAGGCAGGATCGAGTCCCGCAAAGGTCTCGAAGGGCAGCTCGAAGGAGGCGAAGCGAGACTCGAATATAAAGCCCGATTCTCCGCGCGTGATCGAATAAAGCTCGATCATGTCGCTTGCGGCGTTGACGCTTTGGAGTCTGCCGTTTGATGAGGTGAGGACATAAAGCTCCTCGCGGTTCGTTGTTTCATCGCTTGAGATGACGGTAACGATTGGGTCTGAGATTCCGTCACCGTCAAGGTCGGCACTTGAGAGCCTAAGCTCACCTTCAAGCTCGTGGTCAAGCTCAATACTGCCGCTCTCGGTGCAAAGAAGGAGCTTTTTTCTTCCGATGTGGCAGAGGAGGGCGTTTTCGGTCTCGAGCGAGACCGCCTCGGTGGCGGTGAATATGCTCTCGAGCTCGACCTTCGAGCTCGATTTTGAATAGCCGTAGACCATGACTATCGAAGCCGCCGAGCCGCTCGAAGGCTCGATGCAAAGTGTCGCGACAAGGCGGTCGCCGACTATCGAGCAGAGCGCGGAGCCTCCGATTTTAGGTGTGGCGGTCGAGATATCCTCAAGCTCCACACTGTCGCTACCGAAGCGGCTCTTCAGCGTGAGCCTTCTGTCCTCGACCGATAGACTGACCTCCTTTTCAAAGTCGGACAGCGGATCGATGAGAAAGCGTTTCGCGCCGGTCGGACCCAAAAACACCTCGGCGCACTGAGCCGCATTTCCTGCGCTCGAGCCCTCGGGATACCAGCGGAGGATAAGATCGTCCATGCCGTCACCGTTTATGTCGGAGAGCAGCAGCTCGGGCGAGGAGGAATCGCTGAAGCTCTCGGTCTCGAGATTTATGTTGCCGAAGGTCCAGCGTATCGCAAGCGGGGAGACAAAGCCGTCGCCGCTTCGTTTTCCGTAGAGCCTTGCGCTCCCGTTCGAAGACGAGGCAAGCAGCTCATAGCCCGAGAGCTGATTCGGAAGCGCACTGTCTGTGGTTATCGAATTCAGAGTCAGATAGCCAGAATTCGGCGAATATTCGAGCGCGGCGGTCACATAGCGTTCGTATTCGCCGTATTTCACCGTGAATTTTCCCGAGAGCGCGAGTACGCCGTTTTTCCAAACGCTCGAGGACAGCTCGCCCGACAGCTCGACCGCCGAATAATCGCGCGTCTCGGTCGTGTAGGCTTCGAGCGCGGCGAGTATTCCGTCCTTTCCGAGGCTTACCGTATCGGTCGCGCGGAGGGTTCGCAGATCGAGATAGACCAATAGGTCGTGTATTCCGTCAGCGTCGTGATCGATTAGGACTGCGGCGCGCTTTTTGTCGGGCGTGATATCCTTTTCGGAAAGCTCGAGCTTGAGCCCTTCGCCGCCGACCGAGAATTCGTGAGTCCCGACCCCGACCGCTTCGAGCTTGTCAGAGGCGTAAAGACTGCCGTCTCCGTCCTCGAGACGGAATTTCAGCTCGTTCTCGATCGCATAGAGGAATGCGTCGCTTTTGTCGGTCAGTACGAGAACGAGGTCATCCGAGGTACCCTCGAAGGCGAATTTACCGATCTCGCAGTCTCCCGAGGGCATACGGATGCTCTCGAGCGCACTTTTCCTGAAGCAGTCGCTACCGATTTTCTCGATGCTGTCGGGAAGGCGAACCTCGCGAACCGACGAGAAGGCAAAGGCACTCGATATTATCTCGGTGCAGCCCTTGTTGACATTTACGAGCTTCACGGTCTTGTTCGATTCGAAGGCGGACGAGATCAGCTTAACACCGCTTGGCAGAGTAACGCTCTCGGAGCTGCTGTTGCAGCGAAGGAGTATCCCGTCACCGACGATCAAAAGCTCATCGTCTCCGAGATCAATGCCCGAAAACGCGCCCGAGCCGATGTATTTCACGCTTTTCGGTATCTTGACCGAAAGCTCCGTGTTCTTGTCGGCGGTCAGCGCGTGAGCTCCGATGTAGACTATCGTGTCGGGAAGGGTCAGGCTGTCAAGCTCATCGAGACGATTTTGCAAAAAGCCGTCCTCGAGCCTTGCGACCGTGAGACCGTCGAGCTGCTTCGGGAGCTCGAGCGAGCCGCACTCGAGCGTACAGTCGATGAGACCGATATAATCATTGTAAACATTGTAGGAATATCCGTCCTTTTCGAGCGTTTGGAGAGGGATGTCCTCGCTCGAAACGGTCGGCAGAGAGGATGAGCTGCAGCCGACCGTGCCGCCGATGAGCATACAGCAGAGCGCGGTGAAGAGCGGGATGTATCCACCGCTTCGTTTTTTCGTGCTGTCGAGGCTGAAATGCTTTCCGAGAATTGCCGAAAGGGCGAGAATTATTAAAATAAATCCGGACATTGCGAGAGCAGTCCCGGCAGGTGAGAGAAGAACTCGGGTCATTTTTTAGGATATCACGCCTTTCTCCGGTGACTTCGATTTTTTGATCGGGTCAGTTTTTGTTCTCAAGCTCCCGACGCTTGGCTTCGATCAGCTCCGAGAGCGCGTCGATATCCTCCATAGTCACGCTTTCACTGCCGAGAAAGGAGGCAACGAGCGAAAAGAGCGACTTTTCGGAGGCTTTTGCGAGATATTCCGCCTCGGTCATGGTCGGCGAGAAGCGGATCGGCTGTGACGAGCGGTCGAGAGTGGCATAGCCCTTTTCAACGAGACGGTGGGTCAGGACATAAACCGTTTGAGCCTTCCAGCCGTGCGTGGGTGCGAGAGCCGCGGCGATATCCGCGACCGAGAGTGGCGGATTTTCCCAGAGAAGCTTCATGATATCGTGTTCGGATTCGGAAAGTCGGGCATTTCGCAACTTTTTCATGGTGTCAAGTGACCTTTCTTTTGTGATAAATTTATGATAATTATAGCATACATCAGACATTTTGTCAATAGCTTGATTTGTGAATTTTCTGTTTCGCGATCCTGCGCTCGGGGAAGAAAAAAGACCCGAAACGAAGCCTGCATATCGGGTATGCGAGCTTCGTCGGGTCGATAATTATTGTGTTTTTCGGACAGTGGGATCATTCCTGCGCGCGCTTGAGCTTTGCGTAGGTCGCCATGAGCTTTTTCGTTCCGACGCTGTCGAAGATTATCTCGTACATCCAGTCCGAGCCCATCTGCTTTACCGAAATTATCTCGCCCTCGCCGAAGGTCATGTGCTGTACCTTGTCTCCGACCGCGAACACCTCGTCGTTCTTGGTCTTTCCGACATCGGCGGCTATCGAGGCGGGGCGGATCAGCTCCTTGGAGATCGTGGGCTTGCGGGTCTTGGCGGTCGGCTCGGTGCGCGGCATATAGCCGAAGTCAACGATGTCCTCGGGTATTTCATCGAGGAAGCGCGAGCGCGGGTTGAACTGAGTCTTTCCGAAGATCATGCGCTCACGAACGTGTACGCAGAAGAGCTTATCCTTCGCGCGGGTTATCGCGACATAGGCGAGTCTGCGCTCCTCCTCGAGATCCTCATCGTTGTTAGCCGACTGGATGCTCGGGAAGATACCGTCCTCAAAGCCGGGAAGGAAGACGACGGGGAATTCGAGACCCTTTGCGCTGTGGATGGTCATTAGGACGACCGCGTCGGCGTTCTCGTCGTAGTTATCGACATCGCTGACGAGCGCAACATCCTCGAGAAAGCCGATGAGGTTCGGCTCCTCGCTGCCCTTTTCGTACTCGACGGCGTTGTTTATAAGCTCACCGATGTTAGCGATGCGCTCGAGTCCGTCGATGCCCGAGTTCTTGAGCATTTCGGCGTAGCCGGTCTTGTCGAGGACGATCTTTATAAGCTCGGAGGTGGGATTCGTGTCGGCGGCGTGGCGAAGCTCGCGGATGAGCTGCACAAAGTCTGCGAGTCTCGGCGCGGACTTCTGGATCGCGACATATTCGCTCGCCTTTTCCATTATCTCAAAGGGCGAGACGTTCTGAGCCTCGGCGAGCTGGAAAACCGCGTCGATCGTGGTCTCGCCGAGCTTGCGCTTGGGCTGATTGATGATACGGCGCAGGCGCACCGAGTCGTTGGGGTTTACGAGAACGCAGAGGTAGGCGATTATGTCCTTGATCTCCATGCGCTCGTAGAAGCGAACTCCGCCGAGCATACGGTAGGGAATGCCCGATTTCGCCATGTAGTTCTCGAGCGTGTTCGACTGCGCGTTCATGCGGTAGAGGACTGCGAAGTCGGAATATTTCCGCTTTTCGCGGGTCACGCCGTCTATTATCTTGTTGATTATGTACTTTGCCTCTTCGTTCTGATTCTGAAGCTTTTTTATGCGTATTTTGTCGCCGGTCGGCTTGTCGCACCAGAGATTTTTGCCCTTGCGTCCCTTGTTGTTCGCGATTACGGCGTTCGCCGCCTTGAGGATGTTCGCGCTCGAGCGGTAGTTCTGCTCGAGGCGGATGACCTTCGCGTCGG